>PEUI01000326.1:2677-13568 GCA_002785585.1 Lysobacterales bacterium CG02_land_8_20_14_3_00_62_12 | reverse complement strand
TACTGCCCGCAATATCGAGCCGTCGGCGCTGCTGGCGGCGCGGCTCGCGCCGGACATGTTTCCGCTGACCCGCCAGGTGCAGATCGCTTGCGATTTTGCCAAGGGTGTTTGCGGTCGCCTGGCCGGGGTGGAGCTGCCGATCCACGACGACTTCGAGCACAGCTTCGCCGAACTGCAGGCGCGCATCGACAAGGTGCTGACCTTTATCGGCGGGCTATCGGCGGCGGCCTTCGAGGGCGCCGAAGCGCGCCTGTTCGTGATCCGTCCGGGCACCCCCAAGGAACGCAGTTTCAATGGTCAGGATTACTTGCTGCACTACGGCATCCCGCAGTTTTTCTTTCACCACACCACCACTTACGCCCTGCTCCGGCACAACGGCATCGACATCGGCAAGCGGGATTTCATGGGCAATTACTGAGACCCGCGTCCGCTCACGTCAGGTAGCGCTGCAACCAGGGCGCTGGCCGCAGCGGCCGATACCACTTGCCACCGACGCCGGCTACGGCTTCGTCGGGTTTGGGGCGGCCGTGGAAGACAATCACTTTGGCGTCCGCTGGCAATCGGGGGGGCTGCCACAGTCCGAACGGCAGCGGCCGCACGCAGTCGTGCTTGAAGCTCGCGCACCAACCCTTGGGCCAGTATTGGAGCAGGCCCTGACGGCGGCTGTAATCGGAGAGTAGTTCCTGTTCGTCGCGGAAGTCCTGCATCAGGGCGGGGCCGCGCGCCTGCATCTCGGCGAGCAAGCCGGCGTGGCCACCCACCTGGTAGCGAAACACCGAAGAATTGCCACTAAACCGGTGGCGATAGCGAAACGGCCGATAGTCCTTGATGATCAGAAACTCGCCGGGCACGGTAAACAAGTCATCCAGCGCTGCGGTGATGGCGATATCCAGATCCAGATAGAGCACCTGGCCTTGGAAAACCGCAGCAATTTCCGGACCGAACAAACCGAGCTTGCGCCAGCCGTGATCGAGCCGATCACCAACCACCGGCACCGCCGGCAAGGGCAGGCATTGCACCGCGGGATCGATACCTGCCGCCTGATCGGTGAAGCAGAGCAGACGAAACGGTTGCTGCAAGTGCTTGGCCACCATGCGGGCCAGGCGATTGACATCTTCGGCAGCAAACTTGCTGCCCCATTTCATGCAAACGATCTGCTGGCTGGGGCTTGGTTTCATCGGTGCGTAAGGCGTCGCGCAGAAATAACTTGCGCAGATTGCGCAGGACTTTCGTTCGCCTGCAAGGCGCACAAAGGGGAGCATAGTCGGACTATGTGACGCTTTGTGCAACGACGCAGGCGGGCGATAAGGACCAGCAAGATGGGTAAGTTATTTTTGCGCGACGCCTAAGGACCAGCAAGATGGGTAAGTTATTTCTGCGCGACGCCTAAGGTCACTTAAAAAGTCGCTGCATGGTAGGTGAGCGGTGCCAACAGGGGAAGTCATCGCCGCACCCCGGCGTGGCGCGCACAACTGGACAAGCAACTGGCATACTTCGGCTTCTGTCGGTTGGGGCATCATGGCATGCAGCGTAGGCTTCGCTCACTGATCGAGATTTTCGCCAAGCTTGCCAGCAGTCTCTGGGTGCTCGCGTTGGGCATGCTATTGACCTTGGCGCTGGCGCGCTGGCATTGGCAACGAGCAGATACGCCAATGGCGGTAAACATCGCCATCGGCCTGCTGTTCTTGCTATTGCTCGCGGTCTGGCTACAGCGGCGGTTTTGGGTCAGCCAGCCGACACCGGCCAGCACCGACGCGATGCCGTCATTGGCTGAGCGCACGGCGGAATTGGAAGCACGCGAAGCGGTGCTGGCGCGCGCGCAAAGCTTGGCCAAGATCGGCAGCTATGTGGCGATCGATGGCGAAATCGCCTATTTCTCGGCCGAGATTTGCCATGTGCTCGGCATTGCCGAGGGCACCGCATTATCACGGCAGGCGCTGATGCATTTGCTCGATCCGGCTGATCGCGAGCGACTGCGTGCGGCTGAACGCGCCAGCTACGAAGGCAGTCCGTATGAGCTTGAGCTGCGCATCGTCGTCGGCACCGAAACCCGCTGGATTCGTTTGCTGGCGGCACCGGCTGTGGACGCCAAGACTGGGCAGCGGCGGGTGGTCGGCTGTATTCAGGACATCAGCGCCGAGCGACTCACGGAAAAGCATTTGCGCGAGACCAATGCACGCCTGGAAGCGCTGATCGAAGCCCTGCCGCAAGCGGTTTTTTTCAAGGATGGCGACAGCCGCTGGCTGGTGACCAACGCCGCCGCCAAGCAAATGTTCCAATTGCACGACGTCGATTGGCAGGGCAAGACCGACCGCGAACTGGCCGTGTTGCAACCGAACTTCCGTGATATCCACGAAGCCTGCCTGCTCGACGACAACAAGACCTGGCACGCCGCCACCAGCCTGCTGTTCGACGAGTTCCTGGTGCACGGCAACGGCCAGGCGCGCCAGTTTGAAGTACGTAAAGTGCCGTTGTTCGAGACCGATGGCCGCCGCAAAGCGCTGGTGGTGGTCGCCACCGATGTCACCGAGCGCAAGCGCGCCGAGGCCGAACTGTTGATCGCCGCCGCCCTGTTCGAATCCCAGGAAGCAATGCTGGTCACCAACGCCGACCGCCTGATTTTGCGTGTCAACAAAGCCTTTACCCAACTCACTGGCTATAGCGCCGAAGAGGCCGTCGGCCAACTTCCCTCGCTACTCAAATCCGGTTGTCAGGACGACGCGTTCTACGCCGCTTTGTGGCAGCGCTTGCTCGCCACCGGCAACTGGCGTGGCCAGATTCGCGACCGGCGCAAAAATGGTGAAATCTTCACCGCCTGGCTGAGCATTTCGGCGGTGGCCTGGGGCGAATGCGAGACCGCCAACTACGTTGCCACGCTGACCGAGCTCCAGCCGGCGCTTGGCAATCCGCAATAGCGCCACCAGGGGCCTGGCCCCGGCCTGATAAACTGCGCGCCCCCAGCTACGCCGAAGCCTGAGTTTTCATGTCCAGCGCCAGTCCGATTCTCGATCCAGATTACACGCTCGAACACAAGTACACGCGCGCGCAGGGACGAGTTTTTCTCAGCGGCGTCCAGGCTTTGGTACGGCTGCCGCTGATGCAGCAAATGCGCGACCGCGCCGCTGGCCTGGCTACCGCTGGCTTCATCTCCGGCTATCGCGGCTCGCCACTGGGCGGTTTCGATCTGGAATTGTGGAAGGCGAAGAAGCATTTGGCCGCCGCCGCGATCCAGTTTCAGCCTGGTTTGAACGAAGACCTGGGCGCGACCATGGTTTGGGGTTCGCAGCAGACCAACTTATTTCCCGGCGCCCAATACGACGGCGTGTTTGCGATGTGGTACGGCAAAGGCCCGGGGGTAGACCGTTGCGGCGATGTGTTCAAACACGGCAACGCCGCCGGTACGTCCCGGCTCGGTGGCGTGCTGGCGCTGGCGGCGGACGATCACGCCTGTCGCTCGTCCACCCTGCCGCATGGTTCCGAGCACGAATTCGTGTCGGCACTGATGCCGGTGCTCAATCCGGCCGGCGTGCAGGACATTCTGGACTTGGGACTGCTCGGCTGGGCGATGAGTCGCTTCAGTGGCCGCTGGGTTGGCTTCAAAACCATCGCCGAGACCGTGGAAAGTTCGGCCAGCGTGATCGTCGATCCGCACCAGCTCGATATCGTCATTCCGGATTTCGAGATGCCGCCGGGTGGCCTCAATATTCGCTGGCCGGATCCACCGCTGGATCAGGAAATGCGTTTGCACCAATACGCCACCCAGGCGGCGATTGCGTTTGCGAGCGCCAACCACATCGACAAATTGGTGATCGATTCGCCGCGCGCGCGGCTCGGCATCGTCACCACCGGCAAGAGCTATCTGGATGTATTGCAGGCGCTGGAATATCTCGGCATTGATCGCCGCGCCGCCGCCGACATCGGCATCCGGGTTTACAAAGTGGCAATGAGCTGGCCGCTGGAACCCACCGGTATCCGCGAGTTTGCCCGCGGCCTCGAAGACATCATTGTGGTCGAAGAAAAACGCAGCTTCATCGAATCGCAAATGAAAGAGGCGATGTACAACTGGGATCACCATACCCGGCCGAGCATCGTCGGCAAGTACGACGAATCCGGCGACTGGATTTTGCCTTCGACCAACGAACTGACACCGGCCCGAATTGCGCGGGTGATCGCCGACCGGCTGGCGCGCTTTTTCAGTTCGGATGCGATTGTCGATCGGCTGCGCTGGATCGACGCCAAAGAACGCGAATTGGCGCTGCCGCGGGCACAATTTGCGCGCGCCGCACATTACTGCCCGGGCTGCCCACACAACACTTCAACGGTGGTGCCGGAGGGTTCGCGTGCGCTCGGCGGTATCGGTTGTCATTACATGGTGACCTGGATGGACCGGCGCACCGATACCTTTACCCAGATGGGTGGCGAAGGCGCCACCTGGTGCGGCCAGGCGCCGTTCACCGCCGAACAACATGTCTTCCAGAATCTCGGCGATGGCACCTATTTTCATTCCGGCTCGCTGGCGATCCGCCAGGCAATCGCCGCCAAGGTCAACATTACCTACAAGATTCTCTACAACGATGCCGTGGCGATGACCGGCGGCCAGCCAGTGGATGGCATTTTGAGCGTTCCGGCAATCGCCCATCAGGTGCGCAGCGAAGGCGTCGATACCATCATCGTGCTCAGTGACGACATCGAAAAATGGTCCAGGCCAGAGCTTTTCCCGGCCGGCGTGGAGTTTCTGGATCGCGCCGAACTCGATGCGGTGCAGCGGCGGCTGCGGGCGACACCGGGTTGCACCGTGTTGATTTTCGATCAGACCTGTGCCGCCGAAAAACGCCGCCGCCGCAAACGCGGCAAGGCGCCGGATCCGGCCAAGCGCATCTTCATCAATGCCGCCGTCTGTGAAGGCTGCGGCGATTGCGGCGTGCAGTCCAATTGCGTGTCGATCCTGCCACTGGAAACCGAGTTCGGCCGCAAACGGGCGATCGATCAATCCAATTGCAACAAGGATTTTTCCTGCGTCAAAGGCTTCTGCCCGAGCTTCGTCAGCGTGCATGGCGGCGGTCTGAAAAAACCATCGGCGCCCAGCACCGCCGTCGACGCCAACAGCTTGCCAGCGCCGGTGGTCGCGGCCACGCTGGAGCAACCCTGGAACATCCTGATCACCGGCATCGGCGGTACCGGTGTGGTCACCATCGGCGCGCTGATCGGCATGGCCGCGCACCTGGAAGGCAAGGGCGTCAGCGTGCTCGACCAAACCGGCTTGGCGCAGAAAGGCGGCGCCGTCACCAGCCATATCCGGCTGGCCAAGCAAAGCGCCGATATCCATGCGGTGCGCATCGCCGCCGGTGAGGCCGACCTGGTGCTCGGCTGCGATATGGTCGTGGTCAACGACTACTGGGCACTATCAAAAATTCGCGCCGACCGCAGCCACTGTGTGCTCAATACCTACCAAGCTATGCCCGGCACCTTTACCCGCAACGCCGACCTGGTATTTCCCTCGGGCGCGATCATCGAAGCCGTCAAACAAGGCTCCGGCGGCCGCGATCCCGATTTGGTAGACGCTACCCTGCTGGCCACGGTGCTGCTCGGTGACTCGATTGCCAGCAACACCTTCATGCTCGGCTACGCCTGGCAAAAGGGCTTGGTGCCGGTATCACTGGCGGCGTTGATGCGCGCCATCGAACTCAACGGCGCCGCCGTCGAGATGAACTGCAGGGCCTTCACCTGGGGCCGATTGGCCGCCCACGATCTGGCCGCCGTGCAGCGCGCGGCCGACCAGCACAGCACGCCCACCGTCACCGATTTTCTGCACCCGGACGACCCCGAGCGCTCGGCTACCGCGGCGGCTTTCGCGGGTTTCGGCGCGGTCGCGCAAACCTTGGATGAAAGCATTGCCCTGCGCGAAAAGTTTCTCACCGAGTACCAGGATGCGGCCTACGCTGCCCGCTACCGCGCCGTGGTCGATCAAGTGCGCGCGGCCGAAGCGCTGCGGACCCCAGGGCAGAGCGGTTTGACGGCGGCGGTGGCGCGCTATTTGTTCAAGCTGATGGCGATCAAGGATGAGTTTGAAGTCGCCCGCCTGTTCACCAGCGGCACCTTCGAAAAACGCCTGCGCGAGACCTTTGACGGCAACGTCAAGATCCATTTCCATCTGGCGCCGCCGTTGTTTGCCAAGAAAACTGCCGATGGCCAGTTGCGCAAGTCCGAGTACGGCCCCTGGGTGTTCAAAGTGTTCAAGCTGTTGGCCTCTGGACGACGGTTTCGTGGCCGTTGGTTCGATCTTTTCAGTCGCACCGAAGAACGCCGCAGCGAGCGCCAGTGGCTGGCCGATTACCAGGCGGTGATCGAAGAGTTGAGTTTCACGCTGGACCCGCAACGCCACGCGCTGGCGGTGCAAATTGCCGAAATCCCCGAGGCCATTCGTGGTTACGGCCAGGTCCGCGCCGCGCACAGCCGCCGGGCCGAGCAGCAATGGCAACAGTTGCTCAGCGACTGGCGACAACCCGCGATCATGCGCCAGGCGGCTTGAGCAGATGTCAGCGTGGTCGCCCCCCCAAAAAAAGCACGCCCCACTGTCTGCCCAGGTCATCGCTTTTTTTGATGCACTGCCACCCAATTGGATCGACCTGTTCAATCAGCAGACGTTGCTGCGCGGGCGGGAATGCTGGCGTAATGGCCACGTCAGCAACTTGGTGTTTGGCGGTGACCCAGACTGTCCCAGCGTCAGTGCCCGCGTGCTGGGTTCCGGGCAGCATCGCTACGAGGTCAATATTCGCTTGCAGGATGAAAATGATCGCGGACTGCACATCGATATCGCTTGCAGTTGTCCAACGGGCAACCGGTGCAAGCACGCGGCCTGCGTGTTGGACTTGATCGATTCGTTGATCGAAGCCAGCATGGAGGTGGCGGATGCACACCTGAGTAACGACCCGCTGCCAGCCGACCCGCGCCAGGTTCTGGTCGAGGCGCCGGGTGCCAGCGCGGCAACAGCCACGCGCCTGCTTCCGGAGTGGCAGCAATTACTCACCGCAGCGGAACCGGCCGCGCCAGCGGCAGACACCACGGCCTGGCCCAAAGATCGCTTGCTCGCTTTCATGTTTGCCCGCGGCAGCGGCGAACCCGCCTGGTTGCTGGCAACGCCGGTCCTGGTGCGGCCGGCCAAGCGCGCCGGTTACGCCGAGGCCCGCGCCTTGCCGCCGAGCAATGAACTGAAGCAACCGTGGACCGCCAATCAATTCGAAATTGCGGCGGCCATCCAAGCGAGCGGCGGCGAGTCCAGAAACAATCTGAACTTTCACCGCATCCTCGACCCGCAGCAGGAACAGGCGATCGAGCGTGCGCTCGGCAGTGAGCTGTGTTTTTTTGAACGCGCCACCGAGGGCCCACTGAAACTGGGGCCGCCGCGTGACCTGAAGTTTGATTGGAGCGACGAAGCCGATGGCAGCCAGCGCCTGCGCTACCGCATCGGCATCGGCAGCCGCGCCAGTGCCGATCTGTTGCGCGGCCATGGCCTCTGGTATTTCGATCACGACAGTCACGAGCTGGGTCGCCTATCGGCGTCGCTGGCGGCCCTGCAAAGCGTGCGCAAGCTGCCGCCGCTGCCGCCCGAACAGGCCAGCGTGCTGACCGAACAACTGCGCCAGCACAATCCGCTGGCGTTGCCGGCACCACAATTCCGGCCGCCGCCGACGCGGCTCTTGATCGCCCCACGCGGCGTGCTGGTGCTACGCAAGTTCAGTTGGACGCGCTGGTTGGCGGGCCGCCATGTGGTCGGCGATATCGCCGTTGGCAACTTGCTTTTCGACTATGGCGGAGTTCGGCTCAACCCGCGTTTCACGCCCCGCGAGCGACGTTTTGAGCACGGCGTCTTGACCGAAATCGAACGCGATCAGAACGCCGAGCAAGCCTTGTTGCAGCGCCTCGGCGACGCCCATTGGCAAGCCGCACCGGCGTATCAGTTATACCCCCACCCGATCAGTGGCAACGATTTCATCGCCTGGACCAACAACAACATCGCGCCGTTCAAAGAGATGCCGCGGCTGTTGGAGCAATTGCGCGACTACGGTTTCATCATCGAGTTCGACAAGAGTTATCCGCACCATCGCAACCTGGCTGGCGACCAGTGGTTTGCCGATGTCAGCGAAAGCGGATCGCAATGGTTCGATCTCAGCCTGGGCGTGGAAGTCGAAGGTGAACGCATGGATCTGCTGCCGATCCTGCGCAGCATTGTCGCCGACCCGGCGTTTCCGCGGCGCCCGGCCAAAACCGAGAAGGCGGCAGCGGTGTGGACCATCGAGCTCGACGACGAGCGCAAGTTGATGTTGCCTTTGGCGCGTTTGCGGGCACTCGTCGATCCACTTTGGGAATGGCTGGAGCAAGCCGACAAGGGCCTGCAATTGCGGCGCTCGCAAGTCCACGTATTGGCCACCATCGAGAGCGCCGCGCGCCTGCCCTGGCAGGGCGGCGAAAAATTGCGGCGCACGTTGGCGCAGTTGCAGGGTGGGCCGACCCGGGTGCAAGCGCCCAAAGGTTTCAAAACCGTGTTGCGGCCGTATCAACTCGACGGCCTCGCCTGGCTCAATCATCTCGCCGATGCCGACTTGGGTGGCGTCCTGGCCGATGATATGGGCCTTGGCAAAACCGTGCAGGTGCTGGCGCATTTGCTGGACCGCAAACTGCGCAAACAACTCGATCAACCGGCGCTGGTGGTCGCGCCGACTTCGCTGGTCGGCAACTGGAAGGCGGAAGCCGAGCGCTTCGCACCGCAGCTCAAAGTATTGGTGATCCACGGCGCTGATCGGGCCGCGCGGTTTGCCCTGATCGAACGCCACGACCTGATCATCACCACTTACCCGCTGCTGCAACGCGACCGCGAACTGCTGCTGGCCCATGCGTTCTCTTTGCTCATCCTCGACGAAGCGCAGGCGATCAAAAACGCCCGCTCGCAGGCGGCGGCGGTGGTGCGTGAACTCAATGCCAGCCGCCGCCTGGGGATGACCGGAACGCCGCTGGAAAACCACCTGGGCGAACTTTGGGCGCAGTTCGATGCGGTGGAGCCGGGCCTGCTCGGCGATGAAAGACAATTCACCCGGCTGTTTCGCACACCGATCGAAAAACACCAGGACGCCGACAAGCAGCGGCGTTTGAATGCGCGCATTGCGCCGTTGATGCTGCGGCGGCGCAAACAGGATGTGCTTACCGACCTGCCGGCCAAAACCGAGATCATTCGCACCATCGAGATCGAAGGCGGCCAGCGCGAGCTCTACGAGACCCTGCGCCTGGCCCAGCACCAACGGGTGCAACAGGCGATTACCGAACGCGGCTTGGCGCAGTCCGGCATCATCGTGCTCGATGCCCTGCTCAAGCTGCGCCAATGCTGCTGCGACCCGCGCCTGATCAAGCTCGAGCACGCCAAAAAGGTAGCGGAAACCGCCAAGCTCGATGGCTTGCTGGAATTGCTCGATGGCCTGCTGGCCGAGGACCGGCGGGTGCTGCTGTTTTCGCAATTCGCCGAGATGCTGGGCCTGATCAGCAGCGCCTTGAGCGCCGCCAAAATCCCGCATCAGCAGCTCACCGGATCGACCCCGTCCAGCCAGCGCAGCGGACTGGTCGCCACCTTCCAGCAAGGCAAAGTGCCGGTATTTTTGATCAGCCTGAAAGCTGGTGGGGTTGGCCTCAATTTGACCGCGGCCGACACCGTCATCCACTACGACCCGTGGTGGAACCCAGCGGTCGAAGCCCAAGCCACCGACCGCGCCCACCGCATCGGCCAGGACAAAGCCGTATTCGTCTACAAACTGATCTGCGCCGGCACCGTCGAAGAAAAGATCCAGGCCCTGCAGGCGCGCAAATCCGAACTGGCCCGCGCCGTACTCGAAGGCGGCGGTGCCTCCACCTCCGCCAAGTTCAACGCCAGCGACCTGGCCGAACTGTTTGCACCGCTGTAGGGATTGGTCCGCAGTCAGTTCAGTGCTGGGTGAATGGGATCACCGAAACATTCAAGCCGTGTTTACTGCGGATGACTTGGCCAGGGCTGCCCATCAGGCGCAGTGCTTAGCAAAACACCAAAGCAGCGCCAGCGCGCACTGACACTTCACATGCCCGGATCAGTCGAAGACAAGAAAATGATTCAATGCCGTATTTCTGCCATTTGCACGAACCCTTTCCAGGATCATCCGCCGCCGCCCATAGTTCGGGCGCATCCATGTCAAGGTCAAGGGGCAATTCAAGCAATAGCGCGAGTTGCCTGCATTCTTTCAAAAGTTGTACCGACGAGCCAATTATGTCGCCGGAGATTTGCGGATTGCGCGTCACGACTACTGCTTGAAAATCCTGCGGCAAGAAAAAACCATCGCAGTCGCTGTGTTGCATCAGGTGTTCGAACGGCAGTGGCTGGTCGCGACTTGGGTCCGACAGTCGATAGTATTCGGTGACCAGTGCGTCGGGTCCGTCAGCAAGTTCGCGATTTGGGACATAAAGCTCGTGGCCGAAGTAATGGCAAGCTGCGAATCGCCGAAGGTGGTGCAAACCCGAGTACCCCCACATCTGACAGGAGAAGGTGTTTTGCTCCAATTGCTCTTCTGGTTCGTTGTGGGGTCGATATCCAGATTTCACCATCGCGGCGGACAACTGTTCGAAGACAGTTCGGATTTCGCCGAATTCCTCTGGCGCTTCCGCCTTTGCTTCCGCCATGTAACCAACACACAGACTAAGACCCATTGAGTACTCCCATCTGCATTCGAACGGAGCGCATAGCCTACTTCACAGCCTGCCGTCGCTGCCATTCGTTACGCCCAGCTAGGCCAATAGGTAGCCGTGGTCTGCGGATGATCGCGTTTGGGCAGAACCGTATGCGCACTATCCACTGACTGATTGAGCAGACCAGGCGCAC
>PEUI01000326.1:0-2650 GCA_002785585.1 Lysobacterales bacterium CG02_land_8_20_14_3_00_62_12 | reverse complement strand
ACCCACTTTGCGCAGGCAACAAGCCAATTGTTGAATCGAGGACACCCACTTTGCGCAGGCAACAAGCCAATTGCTGGGTGTCCAGTTCGCTCTATGTTGATATACCAGTTTGCCTCGATTCCTTTTTTCACTTTGTCGGCCACCGCCGCGCGCCGTGAAGCACGCGAAAAATCTTCAGCTCGTCGCCATCGCGCCGGAACACCGCGATGTATGGCAAGCCGGTGAGTACCCATTCCGTGGTACCTGATACACGGCCTTTGCGGCCGGGATGATCGATCGCATACAGATGGGTGATCTTCTGCCGCAGTGATCGCACAAAACCAACTGGATCAGGTAACGGTTGCTCGATACGGAAGCGGATAATCTGCGCGAGGTCGATTTTTGCCTCGTCCGTGTAGCGGACAACCATCGCTCAGCCTCGCCGTTTGCCCGGGACGCTCCGCAGCGTTGGCTCTGCGGCTGCGGCTTCCGACTTCTTGGCATTGGCAGCGACCAACGCCACGGCTTGGGCTTCGAGCTCGTCCCACATGGCATCGTGGTCGTGCCAGGTCGCTGCCCCGCTTTCGTCCTTGGCAATAGCCTCGATTACCTGCTCGCGGAACCAGCGATCATGGGCCAACAAAGCCGCTGCGGTCTTGGCCTTTTCCGTCACATCAGGGCGCGCAGCACGCAATCGGACTGCCTCGTAGTTCGACACATCGAGATTAAATTGGAACAGGCCCAGATCGCGCAGCAGCTTCACAGCGGTATCCGTGTTTCCAAACACGCGCACGTCACCAAACTTGGTGCCAAGTGGCCGCTGTTGCATACCAATGCTGGCCACGATGGCATAGCCGCCCTTCTGGCCCTGGATTGTGGCGGACTGGATCGAGCCGGCGGCAACCAGCTCACGAAGCGATTCGAGTTTTATCGGTTGAAGCATAGTGGCATCCGTTTAATAATAGTTGCCGTCACACTATGCCTAACAGGGATGCCATGCAACACGGTATGCGCACCATGTGCTGATTGATCCAGTCCACCGATTCCCTTGCCGACGCCAGTGCCGATCTGTAAGATTGCTTTAAATGTAATGTTAGCTTAAAGCAAATGAAGAACTTCCCGCCCGCGCCCGGTCTGACGCCTGCTGATTGGGCGGATTCCGCTCGGCTCGCACGCATGGGTCAGCTCTCCAAAACAATCAGCGATACCCCTTATCTGCACTGGGAACAACTGCGCCACCGGCCACCGCCTGCGGGCTACAGCGTGCTGGAATGGTGGCAGGCGCTGAAGTTCAAACGGCAGCTATCGTCTAGCCAACATGACTTGCTGTACGGCTATGGCGAACAACGTGTTTGCACCAGCCACAATGCCGCCGTAGAGGCCCGACTCGCGAATCTGTCTCGGCAGTTGGGCAGTCCGCTCCAGCACGATGGCGACATCACCCGGGCGAACCGCGACCGCTATATTTCCAGTTCGCTGATGGAAGAAGCGATCTATTCCAGCCTGCTCGAAGGTGCGGTCGCCACCCGCGCCGCAGCCAAGGACATGCTGCGTTCCGGACAGATGCCGACCACCATTGACGAACGCATGATCGTCAACAATCACCGTGCGATCGAGCGCGTGCGGGAGCTGGCGCACGAACCGCTCACGGTGGCGCACGTCTTGGAACTGCATTCGATTCTGACCGACGGCACCTTGGCTGACCCCGGCGCTGCCGGGCGCATGCAGACCGCACAAGAAGAACGCATCGTGGTCTGGGACAAACAATTAAATCGCAGCGTGCATCTGCCGCCGCCGGCCGGCGAATTACCGGAACGCATGACACGCCTGGTGGCTTTCGCCAACGCCGAGGACATCGAGAACGAGCGCTACACGCATCCGCTGCTGCGTTCGATCCTGCTGCATTTCCAGCTCGCCTTCGATCATCCTTTCGTCGACGGCAATGGGCGATTGGCACGCGCCCTGTTCTATTGGTCGATGCTGCGTCGGGGCTATTGGCTGACCGAGTTCATCTCGATCAGCCGGCAGATCTATCGCAACCGCAATCCCTATCTGCTGGCCTATCTGTACGCCGAAAGTGACCAGCAAGACGCCACCTATTTCGTCATCCAGCAACTCGATGTGATCGAGCAAGCACTCGCAGAACTGCAAATCTATCTAAAGCGCAAACGGGAAGAACAGCACAGCATCCGCCAACTAACCAGCGCCCACACCGGTCTGAATCCACGCCAGTTGGCACTGTTGCGCCATGCCCTGCACAAGCCGGATGCGATCTACACGCATGAATCCCACGCCAATTCGCAGGGTGTCTCGATCATCACTGCGCGCAGCGACTTGCTGCAACTGGTCGCAATGGGTTTCGTCAGCACCGCGAGGGTTGGCAAGAAGTTTATCTATCGGCCAGCCGACGATTTGGCGAAGCGCTTGCGGGGATAGGCATCCGCACACCGGTGATGGGTCGCCGCCAACTCTGTCCTGACCGAACCCTCCGCGCCGTTCGGTCAGCGGCGGGCGGGCCAACAACGCTGCGGCTGCGGCTGCGGCTGCGGCTGCGGCTGCGGCTGCGGCTGCGGCTGCGGTCGCGCTCGTCGCGGCGCTTCAGCGCCAGACTTTGGCGCGGTCGGTGAACTCGGCTGCGGGTTTGCTGACCACGCAGAAGCGTTGTCCGGTC
>PEUI01000404.1 GCA_002785585.1 Lysobacterales bacterium CG02_land_8_20_14_3_00_62_12 | reverse complement strand
AGCATAGTCGGACTATGTGACGCTTTGTGCAACGACGCAGGCGGGCGAAAGAACCAGCAAGATGGGTAAGTTATTTCTGCGCGACGCCTTAGTGCCTGGCAATGCGTTGGCTGCGGTCGTTTGGAATCCCCGCAGCCCTGCATTGGCGTGTGTAAAGACCAACGCGTGTCGCTGGTCTACGCAGACGATTACACGACCGCGGTGGCCCACATCGAACAGCAACGGTCGGCGGCAGCGGCGCTGCGCGCCATCGTGCGCTTGCTGGCCACGACCACACCACGAGCGGGCGAGTGGCAAGCCTCTTATTTAGCGTTGCAGGCAACGGCACGCAAGCTGCTGGCGCTGGATCAGCCGGCGCTGCCGGTGGCGGCAGAACACCGCCCGATCAAGCCTTGAGCGGCGCCTCCGCCGGCGGAATGGTCGCCGTCGGGTGGCCGCCGTCAGCCGCTGCCCATGGGCGCCGAGCAAGCAGCGATTGGCTTAATCCGTGGCCGCGGTCAGACGAAAATTACTCTCGAAATGACGCGGTCTGCCGTCCACTGGATCGATAAAGCTGAGCGATTTGGCGAGCAATTGCAACGGTCGATCCAGGTCGTCCGGTGCGGCTTCGCACAACTCGGGATACCAGCGGTCGTTAAAGATCGGCGCGCCCAGTGCCGCCATATGCACGCGCAACTGGTGCTGCCTGCCGGTCACCGGCTGGAGCGAATAGCGCCAGTAGCTGGCATGGCGTTCAATGACGCCGATGTGGGTTTCACTATTGGCCATGCCGGCCACTTCGGCGGTGCGAAAAAACGGCTGGCCCGGTAACAGACGGCTACGTCGCACTTGCGGAAAGCTCAGCATCGGCAACGGTGCGGCCAGCGCTTCGTAGGTCTTGTCGATGGCACGAGCCGGGAACAACTGCTGATAGCGCGCCCGCGATTGCGCATTGGCCGAAAACAAAACCAAGCCAGCGGTGGCCCGATCGATCCGGTGCAACGGCACCAACTGCGGATTGTCCAGGCGCCGCAGCAGTCGCGCCAGCAAGGTATCGGCGACGTAGCCGCCGCTCGGCGTGACCGGCAAAAAGTGCGGCTTGTCGGCCACCACCAGGTGTTCGTCGGCCCACAGCACCGCCTCGGCACAGGCCAGCCGTGGCTCGGCCGGCACTTCGCGGTAATAGCGTATTTCCGCGCCAACGCGATAGTCGGTGTGTTCGGTAATCGGCTGTGCCGCCGCATCCAACACCCGACCGCGCGCCATCCGATCAAGCCAGCAGGCACGGCCGATCTGCGGAAAGTGCGCACACAAGCCATCGAGCACGGTCAACCACGGCCCGGGCCGCAATTGCAGGCGGCTCGGACGCAGGCCATCGATGGTGGGCAAGGCTGGCAACATGCGGCGCAGTGTAGTGGGCGCCAGCAGTCCGGCGCTCGATCACCCTGCCAGCCAACGGCGAGATTCGCTTGCGCAGGCACCGCAAGTCACGCAAGATCAGCGCTGGACGGTTCCCTTTACCTCACCCGCAGTCATCAGGAAATCATGCCATGCGCCGGATCGCAAACTACCTCACCCTCTGCCTGGGCGCGCTGCTGATTGCCGCCTGCGCCCAAACCGCCGTGCAATTTGGTCCGGCGCCCGAACCCGAGCGCACGGTCGCGCAAGTCATCGAACTGCACTTGGCCGAACCCGGAAAATATCGCTGGGCGTCGCGAACGCTGAGCGCCGCCGAGCTGCAATCCGCGTTGGAAAATGAAGCCGGGCTCACGCCGATCGCCGAGATTCATCTGCTCAATGGCGAGCAAGAACCCTCACCGGGCAACTTGCTGGAACTCGGCTATCTGGCCAAAGCCTTGGGCGCCAAAGCCAAGTATCAGCGCAAGGGCCAATGGCAGACCGTAACGATTACCGATTGACCAGGACGATTGACCACGACGATCAACCGCGACCGGCGCCGCTTGCGCCGGCGCTGCACAAGGATTACGCACTGGCGCCACACCGCGACCAACGACCAGCGATTGACCAGACCAGCACCCGGGTCGCACGCCAGCTAACCTTAGGCGTCGCGCAAAAATAACTTGCCCATCTTGCTGGTTCTTTCGCCCGCCTGCGTCGTTGCACAAAGCGTCACATAGTCCGACTATGCTCCACTTTGTGCGTCTTGCAGGCGAACGAAAGTCCGGCGCAATCTGC
>PEUI01000398.1 GCA_002785585.1 Lysobacterales bacterium CG02_land_8_20_14_3_00_62_12 | reverse complement strand
TTCGATCAAGCTGAAATAGTGGAACGGGATGCCATCGAGTTCGAGCAGGGTCTCGGCCAGAAAGCGCGTGCTTTCGACGCCGAGCCCACTGTCGCCGCCATCAAGGCTTAGCCCGAGCTGTTGGATTTCGGCGGCAAATGCCGCGAGGGTGGCGAAATTGGCGTGGCCTTCGTTGTAAATGCGGCGCGCGGCGGATTCGCTCATGCCATCGGCCAGGGCCATCAACACCGGCACACTGGCGGTGTTGACGTTGATCGCCGAGCCCGCCGGGCGGGCGCAAACATGCGGCTCCAACAGCGCGTAGACGCGGGCATCGACGCCGCGCACCAGGCGCAATTCGGCGACCTGCGTCAGCGGCTGATTGGCGGCGCGGTAGGGCGGATCGAGCAGCAGATAGCTCAGGGATTCAGCGCCACGCGGATGCGGCGTGCTGTCGGCGTCGATCCAGTCGATCAGGTTTTCGCCGATCCCGGGGTCCACCTTCAGCACGCTCAGCAGGCGCTCGAATCGACGGATCGCAATGGCGTCTTCGCCGCCATTCGGGACCAGCGAGTTGAGATTGAAGCAACCGTTTTCGTCGCGCATGCGACCAGACAACAGGCCGCCGGGAACCGCCATCGGCGGCAGTCCTTGCGCCCACCCATCCTGGCGCGAGTCGCGGCCGGGTTCGGCATTGCGGTCGCGGCGCAACAGATCGATCGCCCAGGCTTCGAGACCGCGCGCATAGGCGTAGGCCTGCTGCTCACGCAACTGGTTACGGGTACGGGCGAGGCTGAGCTGGTCCTGATCGATCAGGGCGGTAACGATCAAAGTGCCGATCGCTACCAGCAGCAGGGCAATGATCAGGGCGACGCCGCGCGACCGTTTCATGGCGACCCGCCGAGGGCGGGCAAGCCGATCGGCGCGCCGCTGCCGACCGGTGCTGCGGTGGCGTTATCGACCAAGTCCACCAGGCGGCGGATCGACCCAAAGCGCGCGCTGGTAATGGTGATTTCGACCGCGCGTGGTAGCTGATTGATGCTTGTGGTGGTGGTGTTGGGCCGCGGCCATTGCGCGCGCCAATCGTTGCCGTCGAGGTAGCGGAACTCGAGACGACTGACCTGATCGAGCATCGGCAGCGACACCGGCGCCGAGTTGGCGGCACGGTCCAGCACCGAATATTGCTGCCGCAGCAGTTGCTGATCTTTGAGCTGCCAGCGCAAGTGTTCGCTGCGCGACCGGGCGGCGCCGAGCGGATTGGCCAGGCCGGCGCGGGTGAGTTCGATCGTGGCGCGCTGGCCGAGGAGCGCCGGCACCGGCTCGCCGAAGCCGTTCAGCGTGGGCCGTGGCAACGCCTGGCGCAGATCGCGTTGCAGACGGCCGATGCAGGTCTGCAATTGCGCCAGCGCACGCGCGCGTTCTGCCAGCGCCAGGCGCGAACGCAGCAGGGCTTCGACCCCGCCATACGCGGCCGCGCTCATCAACGCAAAAATCAATACCGCGACCAGAATTTCGATCAGCGTGAAGCCGCCGATCCGGGCAAAACCGCGGCCGCTGGCACGCTGCCGGTGTGCGGGTGATCGGGTCACGGCTGCCCCGCAAAACCGGTCAGCGTATAAATCGCGGCGGCGTTGGCGTTGGCGTCGTGGCGAAACAGATGCAGGTCCAGACGCCGGATCGCTGGCTCGGGCGTGGCCTGCACCACCAGCTCCCAACGAAACCGGTAGCGACCGATCACGCTTTGGCCATCGCGCCGGCCGGTCGCCGGGAACGGCTCATTCAGGCGGGTTTCGGTCAACACCGTTTCGGCCGCCCAACTGGCAAAACTGATTTCTTCGAGGCGCTGTTGATTGCCGGCCATGCGTGCCGATGACGCCAGCAAGGCGGTCATGGCGACGGCAATCACCGCCAGCGCCGCCAGCACTTCGATCAAGGTAAAAGCGCGAACGCGGGCCGGCATCAAGGCTGCTGCTTCCAGCGAATCCAGGCAGCAGTCGCGGCCTGGCGCACGTCCAATTCGATGCTGGCATTCCAATCTGCACGCAGGCGATAGCTGGGATTTTGCGCGCCGGCGCTGAGCGTCAACGCCAGCGGTGAGCGCTCGCCGGAAGCCAGGCACAGCGTCTGCGGCACGGTCGCCAGCGTTTCCTCGAACGGCGCCAGTTCGGTGCCCAGCACGATGCCCTCGGGCAGTGGATAGTGGGCGAGCACGCGGTCTTGCTCAAGCTCCCACAGATCGTCCCGACGATGCGCAAACGCGTAACCCTCCGCGCT
>PEUI01000170.1:29134-29273 GCA_002785585.1 Lysobacterales bacterium CG02_land_8_20_14_3_00_62_12 | reverse complement strand
CTTTGTGCAACGACGCAGGCGGGCGATAAGGACCAGCAAGATGGGTAAGTTATTTCTGCGCGACGCCTAAAGCGAAGCCGCAAGCGGTTGCCAGCGGCATGGTCGGGCTGGAAGCCCGACCTACCTTGGACTTGTGGCG
>PEUI01000170.1:25869-29093 GCA_002785585.1 Lysobacterales bacterium CG02_land_8_20_14_3_00_62_12 | reverse complement strand
GTCGAGCCGGTGAGCGCCGCCAACGACGATTGGCCACCGGCGATCACTTCGTTGACCTGATCGAAATAGCCGGTGCCGACTTCGCGCTGATGCTTGACCGCGCTGTAGCCCTGGGCTTCGTGGGAAAACTCTTCGTCCTGCAACTCGACATACGCCGCCATCTGTCGATCCTTGTAGCCGGTGGCCAGTTTCCACATCGAATAGTTCAGGGCGTGGAAGCCAGCCAGGGTGATGAACTGGAACTTGTAGCCATAGCTGGCGATTTCCTTCTGGAACTGGGCGATGGTGGTGGCGTCCAGATTTTTCTTCCAGTTGAAGCTCGGCGAGCAATTGTAGGCGAGCAACTTGCCGGGAAATTTGGCGTGGATTGCAGCGGCGAAGCGGCGGGCTTCGTCGAGGTTCGGGGTTGCGGTTTCGCACCAGACCAGGTCCGCGTAAGGCGCATAGGACAGGCCGCGGGAGATCGCTTGATCGAGGCCCATGCGGGTTTCGTAAAAGCCTTCGACGGTGCGGCGGCCACTGCAAAACGGCAAATCGTTGGCGTCGATATCGCTGGTCACCAGCGCCGCGCCCATGGCATCGGTGCGGGCAACGATCAAAGTCGGCACGCCGGCAACATCCGCAGCCAACCGCGCCGCGATCAGTTTTTGCACCGCTTCCTGGGTGGGTACCAGCACCTTGCCGCCCATGTGGCCGCATTTTTTGGCACTGGCGAGCTGGTCTTCCCAATGCACGCCGGCGGCGCCGGCTTCGATCATGTGGGTCATCAGCTCGAAGGCATTGAGCACGCCACCGAACCCGGCTTCGGCATCGGCGAGAATCGGTTGCAGCCAGTCGATCGAATCATCGCCCTCGGCGTGGTGAATTTGATCGGCGCGGCAGAGCGTGTTGTTGATACTGCGCACCACGTTTGGCACCGAATCGACCGGATACAGCGATTGGTCCGGATACATGGTGCCAGCGGTGTTGGCATCGGCCGCGACTTGCCAGCCGGAGAGATAGATCGCCTTCAGCCCGGCGCGCACCTGCTGCATGGCCTGATTGCCGGTCATCGCCCCGAGCGCGTTGACGAAGGCTTCGGTGTGCAGGCTGTGCCAGAGTTTTTCCGCACCCTTGCGGGCGAGCGTGTGCTCGATGGCGACGGTGCCGCGCAGGCGCACCACGTCCTCGGCGCTGTAAGGCCGTTTGACAGCGGCCCAGCGTGGGTTGTTCTGCCAATCGAGACGGATTTGTTCGGCGGTGGGAAGCGTGGTTTTCATGGTTCACCTCGGCGTAGAAAGCGTGGAAGGTAAAAGGAGTGGCACCCAAAAAGCGTGACACCGGCAGATCGGGATGGAGACCAAAGCCAGCAACGGCCGCCCGCTCAAGGCAGACGCTGGTAGCTGGGTAAAGTCAGAAACTCGATCAAATCTTCGGCGTGGGTCCAGTCGCCGAGCAGCGCCACCGCTTCGGCAAATTGGCGGGCGCCGATCTGACCTTGCAGGTCGACGCGATCGGCAATCGTTGCCAGCGCTTGATCGAATAGTTGAAAATCCAGCGGCGTTCCGTCGTCGAGGCTGAGGCCACCGACATGCAGCCACTGCCAGAGTTGGCTCCGGGAGATTTCGGCGGTGGCCGCGTCCTCCATCAGGTGATGGATCGGCACGCAGCCCAGGCCATCCAGCCAGGCGGCGACGTAGCGCACGCAGACATCGATATTGTTGAGAAAACCAGCGCGGGTGATGCTGCCGGTGGCGGGCGCGATCAGTTGATCGCGGCTCACCTGCACGTCGGCACGCCGCACCTGCAACTGATTGGGCGTGGGCATCTTGCTGTCGAAAATTTCCTCGGCCAGCGCAATCAGGCCGGGGTGGGCGACCCAGGTGCCATCGTGGCCGGCCAGCACTTCGCGGAGTTTGTCGGCTCGCACTTTTTCCATTGCGGCGGCATTCGCCACCGGGTCGCGGGTGATCGGAATCTGCGCCGCCATGCCGCCCATGGCAAAGGCGCCACGGCGGTGACAGGTCTGGATCAGCAGTTCCGCATAGGCTTTCAGAAATGGTGCGGTCATGGCGACCTGGCCGCGCTCGGGCAGCACCCGATTCGGTTGCGTGCGGAAGGTCTTGATGTAGGAAAAAATGTAATCCCAGCGCCCGCAATTGAGGCCGACGACGCGGTCTTTGAGCGCAAATAAAATCTCGTCCATTTCGAAAGCGGCCGGCAGCGTCTCGATCAGCACGGTCGCCTTGATCGTGCCAATCGGCAGGCGCAAGCGCACTTCGGCATAGGCCATCACTTCATCCCAGAGCGCGGCCTCGTGGTGGCTCTGCAGCTTGGGCAAATAGAAAAATGGACCGTGCCCGCTGGCCGCGAGTCGCGCCGCCTGGTGAAACACAAACAGACCAAAATCGAACAGCGAAGCCGACAGCGCTTGGCCATCGACGGTGCAGTGTTTTTCTTCCAGATGCCAGCCGCGTGGCCGCACCATCAACACCGCCAGCCGGTCAGTGCTGAGGGCGTAGCGCTTGCCCTCGGCGCTGGTGAAGTCGATGCGGCGGGCAATCGCATCGCCCAGATTGATCTGGCCTTGAATCAAGGCTTCCCAGGTCGGGCTGGTGGAATCTTCGAAGTCGGCCATGAACACGCGCGCACCGGAGTTCAAGGCGTTGATGATCATCTTGCGATCGACCGGGCCGGTGATCTCGATACGGCGATCGGCGAGCACTTCCGGAATCGGCGCGACCTTCCAGTCGGCGTTGCGGATGGCGGCGGTTTCCGGCAGAAAGTCGGGTAGTTCGCCGGCATCGAAGCGCAGCTGACGGGCGCGGCGCGCGGCCAGTAGTTCGCTACGGCGCGGGCCAAACCGACGCTGCAGATCGACCAAAAAATCCTTGGCGTCGGCACTGAGCACGGCGCTGCTACCGGCCTGGTCGGGTGCCGAAAGCGCAAAACCGGAAGCGGGTAAACGGGCTGCATCGGGCATACGGAGCTCCACTGAATCCATCTGGTTGTCGGTGCCCTCGCCACCCGCCAACATGGCTGAAACGGTAAGGGTTCTGTCATGCTTTGACAAACCATATGTTTCAATGTTGTCTATTGACTAAATCAAACCACGTATATCCTATTGTTGTGTCTAAGAAAATATGGACGGATTGACCCGATGAAACAAAACAAACGTTCGCTTTCGTCCCGAAACCCGGCCCCTGGCGCGTCGGCAAACCCGATCACCGGCGCTGTCGCCGCTG
>PEUI01000170.1:21794-25859 GCA_002785585.1 Lysobacterales bacterium CG02_land_8_20_14_3_00_62_12 | reverse complement strand
GCGCCAGCGCCGCGCTTTTACTACAAGGGCAGCCGTCTGCGCCAACTGCGGGCGTTTTGCATGAGCGCCAAACTGGGCACGCTGTCGCGCGCCGCCGAAGCGTTGTTTCTCAGTCAACCTTCGGTGAGTCTGCAAATTGCGGCCTTGGAACGTGACTACGGCAAGCACCTGATGCTACGTACCGGGCGTCGCGTCACCTTGTCGCAAGCAGGTGAAATGCTTTACGAATTGGCCTTGCCGCTGATCGAAGGCCTGGACCAATTGGATCAGCAATTCAAGGGCAAGCTGCAAGGGCTGGCGGCCGGTGAGCTCAATATCGCCGCCGGCTCCTCCACCATCCACTATCTGCTGCCGGCGTTGGTGCAAGCATTCCGCGCCAAGCATCCCGAAGTGCGGCTGCAATTGCACAACGTCACCGGATCGGCCGGCCTGGACTTGCTGCGTTCCGATCAAGTCGATTTTGCGGTCGGCTCAATGCTCGACGTGCCCAATGACCTGGCCTGGGAACCGGTCTACGCTTTCGATCCGATGCTGATCGCTCCGCTCAATCACCCGTTGGCGACCAAGCCGATGCTCAGTCTGCAGGATCTGAGTCCGTATGGATTGATCTTGCCGCCAAAGCGATTGACCACCTATCGCCTGGTCGATCTGATTTTTCAGCAAGCCCGCGTGCCCTACACCGTCGCCATTGAAGTCGGCGGCTGGGATGTGATCAAGCAATACGTGGCGATGGGTCTTGGCATATCGATCGTGACCGGGATTTGTCTGTCGCCCAATGACCGACTCGAAGTACGCAACATGCGCCAATATTTTCCACCGCGCAGCTATGGCGTGGTCATGCGCAAAGGCAAATACCTGAGCCCCCAAGCCCGCGCCTTCATCGACCTGATCAAGCCCGGCTTGTTCCAGCGCCGCGACTACTTTGAAGCCGGCCACTCGGAACGCTGACGCACCGCTGCCACGGCGACCCTACGCTCGGCCAGCGTTACCGAGTAGCTCGGCAAGGTCGGCGCTGTCCGCAGGGCGAGTTAGCGCCGCGATTTGCTGGATTTAGCCGATGGTTTTTTGCCAGCCGCCGGTTTCTTTGCCATTGCCCGCTTGATGGGCGGCTTCTTGCCGATCGGCTTGGCGGCTGCTTTGGCTTTGCTGACGACCGGCGGCTTGCGCTTGAGCGGCAGTTTGGCGGCTGGCTTGCGGGCCGCTGATTTCGGCACCAGCGGTTGCTTTTTGGCGGCCACTTTTTTGATCGCGGTCTTTGCCGGCGGTTTCTTTTTGGCCGCAACCTGCTTGATCGCCGACTTCGTCAGCGGCTTTTTGGCGATGGATTTCTTGGCAATGGCGGCCTTCGCGGCGGGTTTTTTTGCAGCTACGGCTTTAGCGGCGGGTGGCTTGGCAACGGGTACTTTGACGAGGGGCTTTTTGACCGGCGGTTTGACGAGGGCAATCGGTTTGGCCTTGACCGCTGCTGGATGGGCGACGGCGGTTCTCGCCTTCGCCATTACCGCCTTTGCGATCACCGTCGTCGCCATCACCGGCTTGGCGATACTCGGCCTGGGTGGGTGCGAAGCGGCGACCGCCGCCGGCGTTGCTGCGGTGGGCACGGCTTTCGTCACCATCACCGGACTCGCGGGTTTTGATGGGGTCTTGCTGGCGCGGCTGGCGGCCGCGACGGTGGTCGGCAATTTCAATTTGATCGCGGTGGGCACCGGATCGCCGTTCAACCAGGCGAAGACTTCTTCGGCATGGCCATCGGGAATGACTTTCTCCCAAATCTTGACGATCTTGCCATCACTGCCGATGACATAGGTGTTGCGGGCCACGCCCATATATACCCGGCCGTACATACTTTTCTCGATCCAGGTGCCGAAGGCCTCACAGATCACATGGTCGGGATCGGGAATCAGCTTGAACGGTAGCGTGTGCTTGCGGGCAAAGCGGATGTGCGACTTCTCGTCATCGGCACTGACGCCGAAGACCTTGATGCCAAGACCGGAAAACCTGGGCAGGTTGTCGCGAAAAGCACAAGCCTCGCGGGTGCAACCCGGGGTGTCGTCTTTCGGGTAGAAGTACATCACATAGCGTTTTCCACGCAGGGCGCTCGATGAAACCGCACCAAATGCCTCTGACGTGAAGGAAAACTCGGGTACTGGGTCACCTACTTTGAGCATGGAAATCTCCTGATTCGGTCCATTCCTGGCCATCCGCTTAAGCGTTGGGTGCGAAGGATGCCCGAAGCTGGGGAAAAGCGGAATGGTTTTCAAGGCCAAACGCCAATTTTATTGTGGTTTTTGCCGATAAACGCCCGGTTTCAGCGCAACTTGATGCCGATCAGCAACGGATCATGGTCCGAACTGCGAAACGGGTCCGGCCGAAAACGTTCGCGCAGCGCCCGCGCTGAAGCCCCCGCCGACACGTAACCAAAGGCCGCTGATTCGTCGGCGTTGATGTGCCAGTGGGCGCTGGCGCTAACCAGTTTGGCGAAGCCGGTGCTCGCCAAGGCATGATCCAGGCGTCCAGACCCACCGTTGTACACATAGCTGTAGGCAGGCTCGGCGGCCATTTCGGCAACCAGATCGTGCCAGCCCTGGTCGATCAGCAAGCGCACCGGAGCTTCGTGTCCGTAGGCATTCAGGTCGCCGACAATCAGCGTATTGGCGGACTTGGCCGCGGTCGGGTCGGTGCCGATCCAATTGAGCAATTGCTTGGCCATGGCGACCCGGGTGGCGTTGAAACAACCCTGGGCATCGGCTTGCTCCTGGTCGGCGCCGATCGCCGTGGCGCAGCCGCCCTTGGACTTGAAATGATTGGCGATCACCGTAAACGTGGTCGCCTCCGCCCGAAAGGTTTGCGCCAACGGCGTCCGCCCACGCTTGAACAGCTCGGTTTGCAGTAGCGCGGCCGCGCCCACCGGCTGCACCCGGGACTGGCGGTAGAGAATTGCCACGGTGATGGCATCGTCGCCGATGCGATCAGACTCGGGCGGCCGCACCATCTGGTAGTCGCCAGCGGGCGCGCCGATGGCCGCATTGAGCGCGGTGACCAGTTGTGGCAGCGCGCTGTTCGGCCCGAAGCCGTCGTTTTCGACTTCCATCAGCGCCAACACATCGGCGTGCAAGGCCACCAGCGCCGCCACCATCTTGCTGCGTTGCCGAGCCAGCGCGGCGGCGTCATGGGCACCGCGTGCGGTCGGGAAACCGGCCCCAAGACCGTCGCCATTGAAAAAGTTTTCCACGTTGAAGCTGACGATGCTGCGATCCGCGTCCAATTCCGGCGGGGTCTGCGGGCGGGCGGCCTGACTGACGCTGGCGATCGGCTTGAGCAATCGCAGGCGCCACTGGCCATCACGCTGCTGCAGAATTCCCTCGGCGCCGCGAACCGCCGAGTCCACCCGCCAGGGCGCGTCGGCGCTGAGTTGCTCGGGCAAGAACCACCAACGGTGCCGCGCGCCGTTGACTGGGCCCGCATCCAGCAGCAGGCGGCTTGACTGATTGGCCGACTCGATCGCGGCGGCGGCCGACCCCGGCAGCGCCAGTTCGGTGCCGACAAAATCCCGGCCATCCAGAGACACCAGCAATTCGCCAGCATCGAGTAGACGTGCATTGCCAATCACCGACAGCGGGCCCGGCAAGCGCAGGCGCTGATTTTCATAGCGCTCCCAGCCGTCGCTTGAACTCGGTGCGCTGGACAGCACGGTAACCGGGACCGGCGCGGCTTCGCCGCAGGCGATCAGGGCACTGACTTCGATCA
Source organism: Lysobacterales bacterium CG02_land_8_20_14_3_00_62_12 (assembly GCA_002785585.1). Classification (GTDB taxonomy): domain Bacteria; phylum Pseudomonadota; class Gammaproteobacteria; order Xanthomonadales; family Ahniellaceae; genus 0-14-3-00-62-12. Next base: position 22,112 of record PEUI01000170.1, on the reverse strand, counting down.
GTGCGGTGGCGGATTCGGGCGCTGGACCGAGCTCGGCAACGCGGCCACGAACGCGCACGCGAGTGGCTTTGGCCAAGTGCGGCAGGGCTTCGTCATAACGCACAAACAACGCTTCCGAAGTCGCCGGATCGTGGTCCTCCAGGGCCGGTTCGGTCTGCATGAAAAACCCGCCGGTGGCTTCGAGGGTGCGGGAAATCAAGACCCCTTCCACTTCGACCTGACGACCGACCGCCGGGCTCATTTCAGCGCGACCCTGGATCGTGTGGATCGCCGCTGCGGGCCGACCACAAACCAACGCACCTTCGAAAGCACGCGGCA
>PEUI01000170.1:14599-21752 GCA_002785585.1 Lysobacterales bacterium CG02_land_8_20_14_3_00_62_12 | reverse complement strand
GCTCGTCAGACAAGGACGGGTTGCCGCCGCGCGCCGGCATCATCCCGGCGCTGCCTTGATAGCCCACCACCGCGTGGCTGGCGAGCGTATCGAAACCTTGCGCCACCCGCGGCGCCCACAGCGACTTCAGCAACATCGGCGCACCGGCCGCGCCGGTGCCGTGACAAGCGGTGCAGAGCTTGCCGTAGATCACCTCGCCCTGCAGCGTGCCTTCGTAGGCCACGGTGGCTTGCGCCGCCACCGCGGCAGCGGCTTGAGCGGCTTGCATCGCCGCTTGTCCAGTGCTGCCCGCATAGACCGCCGCCACCGGGGCAATGCGCGTGCTGGCCTGGGCCGCGCGCACCGCGCTTGGCTCCGGCAAATGCCCGGCATACACCAGCCGCGCCGCCACCGCCAGCACCAGCGTCAACGCCATCAGCCCGCCGATGATCAGTGCGAAGCTCTTGATAAACTCTTGGTCAGTCTTGTTCATTCAGCAGGTTCCTGAGGCGAACTGGCGGTCACGCAAGCGCGTCCGCCGCAAAAAGGACGGGCATTGTAGCGTGCCAGTGGCTGCTTGAGGATCGCCCCAAACCCGGCGTTGTGGGTGCGAAACCCAACGTTGCCGGGATCCGGCCCACCGTGGTCGGGTCAACGCTCACTGTTGTCGGGGGGGCAACCCGACCGCTAGCGTCGCTCAGGGAAAATCGCTGAAATCCGGGGCGATACGATAGGCGCTGCACAGTTCGGTCAGGCCCGTGGGCAGGCCGTGAACCTGCGGTCGCGGGCCAGTCTTGGCGGCGCGCGCCACCAAGTCGGCGATCAAGGCGACGCCGGTACTGTCGACGGCGCTGACCTGTTCCAGGTGGATTTGTTCGACGCCGCGCAACTTCCAGCGTTCGGCGTGCAGCGCCGTCACCGAGGCCGCATCGAGCACGCCGGAGAGCCACAGGGCGTTGCCGTCGCGCTTACTTGCGGCCGGCATCGGGATCGGCCTCGATACGACCCTCTTGCAGATCGCGGGTGACGGCATCGATGCCTTTGCTGCGCAGCAGGGGATCGAACTGGCTGCGGAAGGTCTGCACGTAGGACACCCCTTCGATAATCACGTCGAAAGCGCGCCACTGGCCAGACACATCCCGCAGCAGGTAATCCACCGCGACCGGAACCCCGCCGTCACCACGCGCGATCTGCGATTTGACGCGAATGATCTTGCCACCGCTCAAGGCGCTTTCGCCGAGCATTTTGAGCCTGGTATCGCTGGCGGTTTTGAGCAACGCCGTGCAATAGCGCTTCATCAGGTTGTTGGAGAGTGCTTTGCCGAAGGCGGTGATCTGCTCCGGGGTAGCGCTGCGCGAATGCACGCCGAGTACCAGTCGTGCCGAATAGGGCGTATCGAAGACTTTGTCGAGCTCATCGCGGATAAAGTCGTTGAGCACTTGATCGTTGGCTTCAAACTCGCTGCGGCGGGCTTTGATTTCGGCGAGGATCCGTTCGGTGCTGGTGCGCACCACGGCAGCAGCGGGGCTCTCGGCAGCAGCCGCCAGCGGCAAGGTGACCAGCGCCATCACCAGCGTCAGCAGGAACCGTAATTTGCTGAATATTTTCATAGTGGATCTTTCCGGTTGTTGTCGTCTTTGTCGTCTTTGCGGCCGCCACCGAAGATGAACTTCGAGATCAATTGTTCCAGCACGATGGCGGATTGGGTGAGCATGACTTCGTCGCCGCCAGCGAGCATTTCGGTATCGCCCCCGGGGGTGATGCCGATATAGCGGTCACCGAGCATCCCGGCGGTGAAGATACCGGCCGAACTATCGGCGGGGATGGCGACGGATTTCTGGATATCCAGGCTGACGATGGCTTCGTAGGTGGTCGGGTCCATCACCACGGCGCTCACTTTGCCGATGGTGACGCCGCCGATCTTGACCGGGGCGCGCAGGCGCAGTTCGCCGATATTGGCAAACCGTGCCTTGACCTGAAAATAGTCGCCACTCATCGGCATGCGGCCGTTGGTGGAAGCAAACGCCAGTACCATCAGCGTGGCGAAGGCGAGCAGTAGGAATAATCCTACGGCGATATCGAGTCGAGCTTGGGAGGCTTTCATGATTGGAAGAAGATTGCGCTCAGGATGAAGTTGAAAACCAGCACCAGCAGGGAGCCATTGACGACGGCCTGGGTGGTGGCGACGGAGGTGCCCTCGATGGTGGGATCGGCATGAAAGCCGGTATCGGTAGCCACCAAGGCAGCGAGCAGGCCGAACACGGCACACTTGATGAAGGCGACCACGAAATCATCGGTGAAATCGACACTGTGTTGCAACGATGACCAGAAATAACCGGCATCCAGACCGAGCACATGGACCGCTTCCAGATAGCCCGCGAGCACGGCAGAACTGCAAAAAAACGCACACAACAGCGGCAAACCGATGATCGCTGCCCAGAACCTTGGGACCACGGTTTTGGCCACCGGGTCGATCGCCATCAGCGACAGCGAGGCAATCTGGTCGGTCGCTTTCATCAGGCCGAGTTCCGCCGCCATCGAAGAACCGGCGCGGCCAATGAACAGCAGTGCCGTCAGCACCGGGCCGAGTTCACGATACAGCGACAGGCCGATCAAGGTACCGAGCGAATTGGTGGCACCGAAAATGGTCAGCGTGCGATAGCCCTGCAAGGTGGTGACCAGGCCGACAAAGGCGCCACCGACGATAATGATCGGCAGCGAGCGCACGGTTACCGAGTAGATCTGCGCGATCAAATCGGTCAGCCAATCGCGACGCGGACCACTGGCCCGCAGAATGGTGAGCAGAAAGCCACCGGTGTGGCCGATGCCAGCCAGCCAGGCGCGCATTCAGGCGGCCACCGCGAGCGGGTTGCGACTGGCGTCGAAAGCAATGGGGCCATCAGGCTCGCCGCGCAGGAACTGCAGTAGCAGCGGATCGGTGGAGGCGTACAGCATCGCCGGTGTGCCATCGAAGGCCAGCCCGCCATTGGCTAGCACCAACACGCGGTCGGCAATCGACAGCGATTGCTGCACATGGTGGGTGATGATGACGCTGGTCATATTGAGAATCTTGTTGAGCCCGGCGATCAAGGAAACGATGACACCGATCGCAATCGGGTCGAGCCCGGTGAGCGGTTCATCGTAGAGCATCAGCGGCGGATCCAGTGCCAGCGCGCGGGCAAATGCCACCCGTCGCGCCATACCGCCGGAGAGTTCGCGCGGATACAGATCGAGCGCCGAAACCAGCCCCACCGCGTTCAACTTGAGTTGCACCAGGCGCAGGATCAACGCATCGCTGAGCCGGGTGTGCATGCGCAGCGGCAGGGCGATGTTCTCGGCCACAGTCAGATCCGACAGCAGGCCATTGCCCTGCAACAACACGCCGATGCGACGGCGCAGCGCGAGCAAATCGCGGCGTCGATAGGCGAGCGCTACGCCGAGCGCGCTGAGGTGGCCGTGGCTGGGTACCAATTCGCCGGTGATGGCGTGCAGCAGCGTGGATTTGCCGGCACCGCTCGGACCGAGTACTGCGGTGATCGAGCCATGCGGCAGACGGAAACTGAGATGGTCGAGGATCACCCGGCCGCCGCGTTCGATGCGCACGTCATCGAACACCAGATCGGCGGGCACGGTACTCGGCGTCAGCGGGTCAATTGCGGTGCGCACTTCAAGGTGCCTCTTCGAGGGCGCCGTCATCTTGCAGATAGTCCGGCAATTGATCGCGGGCGGTGCGGTCATGAATGTCGAAGTCACGCTTTTGCAGAAAAGCGCTGCGCAGCAAGCGGTACTCATCGCCGCTATCTTTGATCAGGCTCTCGTCGTCCAGAAAGCCGGCGCGCAAATTGATCACGTTCAGACCGGTCACATAGTAACGTTCTGGCGTGTTGGCGAGCTGCAGGGGAGACAGCGGATAGTCGCCGGCGAAACCGAAGGCATCGCGCAAGGTGCTCGGCCCGAGCAGCGGCAGTTCGAAATAGCGCGACCGCTGCCAGCCCCACACCGCCATGGTCTGACCGAAGTCTTCGCGGCGCAGCGGGATGTTGGCGTCGCTGGCCGGATCAAATAGTCCCCCCAGCCCGAGCGAGAGATTGATCGCGAACCGTCCGAGGGTGGCGCCGGCCGCGCCTGGGCGACCTTGCAAGAGCAGATGCAACGCCGAAATCGGCTGGAAAATATTGATGAAGAAATTGCGGATGCCGGTACGCAGCGGCCTCGGCGTGATTTTTTGGTAGGCCTTGGCCAAGGGCTTGGTAAGGGCCTTGTCGAGCCCGCGATTGAACCGGTGCATGCCCCGGTTGTAGCGCTCCCAGGGGTCGAAGATGACGACGTCGGTGCCCAGCTCTGCGGTATCCGCCGGGGCACTGCTTGGCGCTGGCGAGTTCACCGGCTCCTGGGCAACGAGTTGTCCGGAAATCCACATCAAGACCAAGGCGCAGGCTAAGCGCTGAAATTTCATCGAGCTTCCATTCATTTGATTGCGTTAGATCGACCACGGCGTGCAGCAGACCGTGCCGCGCGGCAAATCATTGCGCGCGGTGCGCACTATAGCCGGGAACGACACCCTGCCTGCACTGGATTGAGAGCGCCTGGATTGAGCGCGTCAATGTTCCGCCGTCGCTGGCAGCTAGCGAGTGAACCAGACCCAATCTTTCGGGAGCCTTTCGGCACTGTCGAAACGTGCCAACCCGCACTGGACTCAACTTTGGGACCGGTAGCTTTCATCGTCGCGCAGCTCCAAGCGCCGCATTCTGCACCAGGCATCGGCATAGAATCCGACTTTGTCCTGGAACTACTGCATGAAAGTTCTGTTGCGCCAGAGTCGGCGGCGGTGACCGAGGCGGCGGCGTGGTGGCGACGCGCATGGGCGCTGCGCTCGACGCGGGCGGCCTTGGGCTTGCTGGTGCTGCTGGCGCTGTTGGCGGTGGTTGGTCCGTGGCTGCGACCGTATTCGGCGGAGACCACCGATTGGGCACAGATTGATGTCGCGCCCGGCATCATTCACGGCCATTGGCTGGGCAGCGATGCGATCGGTCGCGATGTGCTGGTGCGCACGCTGCTGGCGGGACGGGTATCGTTGCTGGTGGCACTCGGCGCGGGTGGCTTGGCGCTGCTGCTCGGCCTCGGCTACGGCACGCTCGCCGGCGCGCTCGGCGGTTGGCGCGAACGCGCGATGATGCGCGTGCTCGATGTGCTGTCGGCGCTGCCGTTTTTGTTGATTGTGGTGTTGTTGCTGACCTTGTTCGGCCGCCATCTGCTGCTGTTGGTGGCGGCGATTGCGGCCTATGTCTGCCTGGATTTGGCGCGGATGGTGCGTGCCGAAGCGGCGCGCATTCGACCGCTGCCCTACATCACCGCGGCGATTGCGCTGGGCGCGAATACGGCGTGGATTTTGCGTCGCCACCTGTTGCCGAATGTGTTCGGTTTTGCGTTGGTGTATCTGACGCTGGCGATTCCGCAGGCGATTCTGGTAGAGAGTTTCTTGAGTTTTCTCGGCCTTGGCATCGATGAACCAGCGGTCAGTTTGGGCACCTTGTTGGCCGAGGGGGTCGCCGAGTTGAGCGACGCGCCCTGGGTGCTGATCGTGCCGGCCACCTTCATGGTGCTGCTGTTGTTGGCATTGACCGCGCTCGGCGATGCCCTGCGGCTGGCGTCTCGCGCCAGCACGGTGGTGGTCGCTCTGCCAACGACCACGACCGCTGGAGCCGTCGTTTGAACCCGCCGCTGCTCGCCCTCAGCGGATTCGGCATGCGCTATCAGCCGGGTGCCGCGGCGACGCTTGCCGACATCCGCTTTGACTTGGCGCGCGGTCGATGCCTGGGCGTGGTCGGTGAATCCGGCAGTGGCAAATCGACGCTGGCGACGGCGTTGATTGGGTTGCTGCCGCCCGGCGCCGAAGCCTGGGGCGAAGGCCAATTCGATCGATCGCTGATCGACTGGCACGACCAACGTGCTTGGCGAGTGCGGCGCGGCCAGCGCATCGGTTTTGTGTTTCAGGATGCCGCCGCCAGTTTGCATCCGCTGCGCAGTGTGCAATCGCAATTGCGCGAAATGCTGGCAAGCCAAAGCGCCATTGCGCAGGCGCTGGAGGAGGTTGGATTGCCCGCCGACGCCGAGTTTTTGCGGCGCCTGCCGCAGCAGATTTCCGGTGGCCAGCGGCAACGGTTGATGTTGGCGCTGGCGCTGGCGCGACAACCGGATTTGCTGATTGCCGATGAGCCGACCAGCGCGCTGGATGCGCTCGCCAGCGCCGCCATCAGACGCCTGTTGCTGCAACTCAAAAGCGAGCGCGGATTGGCGCTGATTCTGGTCAGTCACGACCTGGACACGGTGACGGCGGTGGCCGATGACCTGCTGCTGCTGCGCCAAGGCCGCATCGTCACCAGCGGCGCCACGGCGACGGTATTGCAAGGCCGGACCGAGGCCTATGTGCAGCAGTTGCTGCGCTGCCGACCGCGCCTGCTCGACAATCCGCGACGCCTGGGTTTGCCAGCGACGCCGGCACCAGCGCCGATCATCGCTGCGCCAATGGCCAGGCCGGCCCTGCTGGTGCGCCAGCTTGCTGTGCACTATCGCGGCCGCCGTGCCTTGCAGGTGGCGGCGATGGACTTGGCATCGGGTGCCGTGCTCGGTGTGATCGGTGCTTCTGGCAGTGGCAAATCGACGCTGGCGCTGGCTTTGCTGCAACTGATCGACAGCAGCGCCGAGCAGTTGATCGTCGCCGGCACCGACCCGCGCGGTTTGCGCGGCAGCGCGCGCAAACATTGGCGCGGGCAGGTGCAAGTGGTGTTTCAAGACCCAGGTACCGCGCTCGACCCGATGCAAAATGTGGCGGCCGCCATTGGCGAAGCGCTGGATTTGCACCAGCTCGCGCTCACCCCCGCCGCTCGTCGCGAACGGATCGGCGAACTGCTCACCAGTGTGCACCTGGACGCGGGCCTGGCCACGCGCTATCCGCATCAGCTTTCTGGTGGCCAAAAACAACGCGTGGCGATTGCCCGGGCGTTGGCGGTGCGGCCCAGTCTGTTGATCTGCGATGAAGCGATCTCGGCGCTGGATGTTTCGGTGCAGGCCGAAGTCTTGAACCTGCTCGCCGATCTTAGAGAACAGCAGCGGCTGACGCTGGTATTTATCGGCCACGACCTCGCCGCCATCAGCTTTATCGCCGATCAACTCT
>PEUI01000170.1:2245-14582 GCA_002785585.1 Lysobacterales bacterium CG02_land_8_20_14_3_00_62_12 | reverse complement strand
GGCGCCACCGACGCCGTGCTCAGGCATCCGCAGCACCCGGTCACCCGCGCCCTGATCGCGGCGTTGCCAGAGCGCTTGCGGCTATCGGATTACCCGGCAAATTGAGCACGACCGAGGTATTTGCGGAATCGCGATGATGACCCCGGGGACATCAACATGTGGGACGCGCAACCCGCCGCCGGCGAACGGATGGGAAATTCGCTCCCATCCGTTCGAACCCTATTGGCGATGACCCCTGCTTAGCGCACCAGTCGACGCTGGCGCCAGCCCAAGCCGAGCAACAGCAGCGCCAGCAAGACCAACGCCAGCGCTTGATTCACCGGTACCGCCAACACCAGCCGCACGCTGGCGAAGTCAGCATCGTCCTCATCGCCGCCGGTGTTGCCGGTCTCATCATCGACCGGCGGGCCGTCGTTGTTGGGATCGGCATCGGCGCTGGAGTCTTTGTCTGGACGCGGCGTGCCGGAATCGTCGCTGGCCGCGCTGATCTCGGCGCGGTTGATGAACTCGCCGATGGCGTTGTTGGTAATCGCCAGCGCAATGGTGACGCTGGTCGAGGCGCCCGCGGCCAGTGGCCCGGGCAAGGTCATGGTCGCCGTCTGTCCGCCGGCTGTCCACGCCGGGTCATTCAACACCATGCCATTGGGGATGGTGTCGCTGAGGGTGATGTTGGTGGCGTCGATGCTGCCCTGGTTGAAAACGGTGAGGGTGAAGTTCACCGTTTGGTTGGGAGCAAACAGGGTGTTGGCTTGACCCGGTGACAGCGTTTTGATCAGCGCCACATCGAAGTTTCGGACCAAGCCAAAATCGACACTGAGGTTGGAATTGAAATCGCCGTCGCCGTCGTTGATTGGCTCCTGTTTGGCCAGCAGCTCGACACCGCAGGAATGGATCAATGCCGCGGCATTGTTGCCGTTGTCATCGTCATTGACGTCGTTGTCCGGATCGGGTGCGGGCTCGAACGGGCCGCTCGGCGCGTAACGACCACTGCCGGTGGCGCCGAGCCAAGTGCTGGGCGGTGCAATCTGCACCAGATAGATGCCCGGAAGCAAGTCAATGAACAGGTAATTGCCGGCGGCATCGGTGATTTGCGTCGCCAACGCGGCAGCATCAGCGATGCAGTCCTGATTGGTATCCTGGTGCAGATTGACCGGAACGCCTGCTACGCCGGGCTCGCCCGCGCTAACCAGGCCATCGTTGTTCAAGTCTTCCCAGACCAGATTGCCGAGGCTGAGCGCGCCGTTGGTGGTGGTTGCGGACAGGTAATCCTCGACTTCGCCGTCGGGCGCGCCAGCATTTGCACTGCAGGCGGGCGCGCTGCTGAGTCGGAAACGGCTGTACGGGTTGGGATTGGCGGTCAACGGCGCCAAGCCGAAGTTCAGCACGAAGCTGGCCGCCACGCTGCCGTTGGGCACTGGCAAAGTGGCGGTTTCGCTGACATCGGCAAAGTCGCCGTCGCTGTTCCAGTCGATAAAGCCGCACAGGGTGGCGGCACTGCCACTGCTGTTGCTGGCGATCACCGTAGCGCGCGCCGGACTGCCAAGCTCGAAGCCGCCGATCGGGAAACTGACCCCGTCCTCGTCATCGACCGCCAGGTCATCACCATCGGCGCTGAGGTTGGGCTGACCATCGGCTTCATGATCGACACTGACGCCCATGAACAGGCCGGGGATCAGGGTGTGCCAAGGGCCGCCATCGGCTTCCAGCGTGGCGTAGTTGCCGTTGCCAATACCCACGCTGGGGTCGGGCAAATCGCCGTAGTCGCGCCGCGTCGTGGTGACCACGTAGTCTTCCACTTCGCCATCGGCGGCGGCGCCGGTCGGCGTGGCAACCCCGGCACTGCTCAACCGGAAGCGGGCGTAACTGTCGCCCGAGGGCGCGGCGCAGGGCACCGTAAAGTTGACCGTATTGGCACCGATCAGCACAGCTTGGGCAGTGGTGATGCGCTCACCGGCGTCGAGAAAATCGCCGTCCTGATTGAAGTCGATCCAGGCGTCGAGCAACCCTGGCGCAGCGGCGGAGACACTGGCGCTGGCTGCTTGACAGGCGACCAACGCGGGCACGATGACACCGTCCTCATCGTCGTTACCGGTGCAGGCACCGGCGCTGCTGTTGCCGAGTCCGAGATCATCACCGTTGGCGGCTGCGTTCGGCTGGCCATCGATTTCGCTATCGACGCAATTGCCAAGAAACAAACTTCCGGTCGGATCGACACCGTGGCTGGCTCCGGTAGCGGCCACCTGGGTGCCATAGCTGGCCGGGGCATCGCCGAAGTCAGCGCCCTGCAACAGCGCTTGATAATCCTCGACTTCGCCATCGGCAGCGGCGCCGGTCGGACCGACCACGCCTGCCGAGGAAAACCGGAAGCGCAGGCCGGCGGTGCCCGGATTGAGATTGCAGGCGGCACTGATCGGCAGGCTATTGGCGCCCGCGACCAGCGCTAGATCGTCGGCGATCTGTTCGGTCGGATCATTGAAATCGCCATCGCGGTTCCAGTCGATCCAGGCGCCGAGCAAACCGGCGGCGTTGGCATTGACGGTAATATTGGCACCCAGACAGGCGGTGATCGTTGGCAAGATCACGCCGTCTTCGTCATCGTTGCCGACGCAGACGCCCAGCACCGAACTGCCGCCGCCAAGATCGTCACCGCTCGCCGTTGCGTTGGGCTGGCCATCGGCTTCGCTATCGACACAGCCGCCCAGAAATACTGGGGAAACGGGCAACAACGCATGCAGCGGACCGCCACCGGCGAAGCTGGTAGCGAATGGCGCCGGCAGGTCGCCGAAATCGACGCCAACCACGGTCGCGGCGTAATCTTCCACTTCGCCATCGGCGGCGACGCCGGTCGCCGCGAGGCCACCAATACTGCTCAACCGGAAGCGTGCGTAGACCGTTCCCGGCGCGGTAGTGCAAGGCACGGTCAGTGGGAAACTGTTGCTGCCGGCCAGCACTGCGGCATTGTTGATCGGCTGTTCACCGACATCGGCGAAGTCGCCATCGTTGTTCCAGTCGAAGAAAGCATCGACCCGGGCCGCGGCGCTGGCGGTGACGCTGACGTTCGCCGCCGAGCAGGCGGCCAGCAGCGGAATCACCACGCCGTCTTCATCGTCGAAACAAAGGCCGACGCGATCCGTGCCGATGCCGCTATCGTCGGCGTTGGCGGTTGGGTTGGGCTGGCCATCGGATTCGAAATCGACGCAGGCACCCAGATAGATCGCATTCGCCGGGTCCACCAGGTGGCGCGCACCGTTGCTGGCAATCAGCGTGCCGTAGAGATCCGGCAGATCGCCCAGATCCTGGCCAGTGACCTGATAGACGTAGTCCTCGACCTCGCCATCGAGCGCTGGACCAAACGGATCGTTGACGACCACCGAGGCACAGCGAAAGCGCGCGTAAACATTGCCGGTGGCGGCGGTGGCCGGCACGGTCACCGGCAACGTGATGCTGGTACCGGCGGCAATCGCACTGCCAATGGTGATGGTTTCGCCGGCATCGGCAAAATCGCCGTCGTGGTTCCAATCGAACCAGCCTGACAACTGGCAGGCATTGGTTCCCGGCGCGGCGGTAATCGAGAAGATGGGGGTACTGCCAGCAGGAAACGACTGCGGACCGACGACACCGTCTTCATCGTTGCCAGCGAGACAACTGCCGACCGTGGGCGCGCCACCGTTGGTATTGTCGTCGCGGGCGCTCAAACCTTGCACCAAGCCGCTGTCGGCATCGACACAAGTACCGAGTATCGGGCTGCCAGCAACGCCGATTTGATGTTGCGCGCCGTTGTCGCTGACCAAAGTGTTGTAGTTGGTTTGCGCGGTACCGACACCGGCATCCGGCAGATCGCCAAAATCAAACACCGCCGCCGCACCGACAATGAAGCCGAAGTCCACCGTCAAATTGGTGTTGTTGTCACCATCTTCCGAAGTGGGCTCACCGGCGGCGGTCAGCGTGACCGGCAAAGTCAGCGTCAGCGGACCTAGCAAGCGACCGTTGTCGTCGCCGTTGAAGTCGTCGTCCGGATCGGCAGCCGGGTCGTTGCCGGTGGCGGTGGTGCGGCCGAACAGCGGCTGGCCAAAAGCGAAGTTGCCGGCTTCGACCACCACCAGATAGTTGCCGGGGGCCAGATTGCCGAAGCGGTAGCGACCGCTGAAACCGCTATTGGTCTGGGTGGCAGTACGGCCGAGATATTCATTGGTATCGGCATTGCCGTCGTTGTCAAAATCCAGATACAGGTCGAGCAGCACGTTGTCGATGCCGACTTCGCCGGCCTGTGGTTCGAAGATGCCGTTGTTGTTGCCATCGAACCAGACCTGATCGCCGAGCGCCAGCGGACCGCTGGCAAACACCAGACCAGCATCGATGCTGTCGTTGTATTCCGCCGGTGCCAGCGTGACCACTTGGGTCAGGCCGCTGGCAACGCTGGCATCGGAATCCAGCGTGTCATTGCCACCCAGGTTGGGGCCGGTGAAATTGGTCGCCGGTGATGGCCGGAGGAAGCGCACGCAATACGGCTGCGCTGGGATCAAGTCCGGAAAAACGTAGTATCCGGAACGGCCGAAAGCATCGTCGGCGGTCAGCGTATTGGCGACCAAAGCATCGCTGGCAACGGCGCAGATGCCATCACCGTTATCGGCGTAGAGCTCGACGGTGACGCCGTTGATGCCGAAATCCGGGGTCTCGTCCTGGACACCATTGCCATTGCGGTCGGCCCAGACGTAATCGCCCAGAGCCGCGGCCTGCACCAGGCCAAAGTCGAGCGTCGGGTTGTCTTCACCGGCGCCGAGCACGACCGGCGCGGTGCAGGCGGTGAGCGGGTTGCCGTCGGAATCGATGGCGTCGTTGCCACCAACATCAGCCAGCGTCGGCAGAAAATTGGCCGGTGGCGAAAAGCAGACGAAATAGGTATCGGGATCGAGATTCGGGAACTGGTACCAGCCGGGATTGCCGAGGCTGTCGTTTTGCGTCGAACCGACATTGACCGGCTCGTCGTCAAGCGTGCCGGCGATGCCATCGACGCCGACCTTGAGCAGCCGCACGAAGACGCCGTTGACCCCGGTCTGGCCGTCGTCTTGCAGGCCGTTGCCGTCGCTGTCTTTCCAAACAAAATTACCCAGCGACGAAGTCACCGTGCAAGCCCCTACCTGTACCGGCACCGCCTGTGGTTCGGCGGCCAGATTGCCGATGCCATCGGCGCGCGCCGATTGATAAGCAAACGAATTGCGCGCCGTCTGCCCTGGCGGCGGCAAAACCGCCGGCGCATGCAACGGGAACGCGAACTCAACAAAATCAAACGGGTTGATGACCCGCGCACCAAACTCGACTTTGAACGAGCGCACCGAGGACAGTGGGGTTGGCGCTACCGTGGTCCAGTTCGGCGCCGTGCAGCCGGTGGTCGGGCCGCCGACTTCGCCGCGACACGGGTTGATCGCGGTGGAATAGAAAATACTGGTGCCCGGCGGTGGTGACACTGGTGCCACCAGATTCACCGGGAACTGGGAATTGCGCGGATTGGTGTCGCGGACACCGGTGTCGCCGATTTCCGGCAGGATGTCGATCAGGGTGAAGTTCTGCATCGGCACCGTGCCGACGTTTTGCACCCGCAATCGATAGAGGATTTCGCCGCCCGGTAGCGACTCACCGGTCGCCGGCGGCAGCACAAAACTGGCATTGCAGACGCTTTGCGCCGCCTTGCTGGAAATCAGTTGGGCGATCGGCGCGACGTTGATGGTTTCGCCTTCGCGGCACAGCGTTTCGGCGGTGTCGCCATCGCCATCCAGATCCAGCGGATCGGTCTGACTGGCGCCGCTGCAACGCAGGCCGAGCCCAGGGACATCGTGATCGAGCGTGTAGTTGTTGGTCAGCGCCCCAGCCAAAGCGCCCGAGCGGATGCTGGTGGCGAGAATGATCCACACCTGCTGGTTGACGCCAAGATTGCCGCTACCGGGGTTCCAGCGCCAGCGCAGCAAAGTCCGGCCGGTACCGGCGAAATTGGGAATCTCGTTAAATACTTGTGGCGCCGGTAGGCCGGTGGCCTGAGCGTCGAACGCCCAACTGCCGACGGTATAGACCAGATCAAGCGGCAACAGATCGGTGACGATCAGCGATTCGAGCGGCACCGGATCGCTGGAACGCGCATCAGAACGCACCCGCAGGCGAAAATTGACGGTCTGTCCCGGATTGAACGGGCCGGCACCGGAAAGCCCGTCTTTGGCCGGATTAAGTTGGACAAAGGGTCCCGACAGGGTGAAATTGCGGCAGCTATTGCGGGCGATATTGGTCGGCCCAGCGGTGAACACAGCGGTCAAATCGACGCAATTGGTGATCACGTTGCCGAACGCGACCGGGTTGCCGGCCTGGTCTGGATTGATGATCTGGCCACTGATCAGCGGCCGCGTACTGGCGTTCATGCCGACCTGGGCCTGGCCGAATTCCCAGCGCAGGCGGGTCGGATATTCACCGGCGCCGAGGCCGGGCGGCGGCATCGTCAGCGTGGTGTTGGTGGTGCTGTTCGGCGAGGAACCCCAGAGCGTGAACACGCCCGGCGCGGTGTTCTTTTCGTAACTCACCTGGACGCCGACCCCGGCGGCAAAATCGTTCAGGCTGTTGTAGCGGCCGGTGCTGACCGAACTGAGCTGGAGCTGGATCGGCAAGGTGTCGATCAACACCAGATTGTCCAGCGGCACGTTGCCGGAATTGCTCGGCACCAGCTCGTAACTGAACGCTTGATTGAGTGTCGGCGGATTCGGGCTGGCGCCGGTGACGTTTTTGCCGATCGCCGCATTCGGCGTGGGCACGAAAGTGGTGACCGGATGGGTGACGGTGCCGATGCCGAGATTGCGCGGCGTTTCGCCGAGCGGCGTGGCATCGGTGGTGAATTGGTTGGTGACGTTGCTGCCACTGGGGAAAGTGGCCGAGGGGAACACCACGTTGACGGTGATATCGCAGTTGCCACCCGGAGTCAGCGGCAAGGCGCAGGGCGAAGTCCAGGTCAGTGTCGCTGGTGTCGTGCCAACACACCCGGGCTCACAATCGGCAGCGGGTGTGGCGCCACTAAAAACCACGCCGGGCGGCAAGGTATCGACGACTGGGCCGATCGCGGTGAGGTTGAGCGCGCCCGGATTGTTCGGCACCGAAATCCGCAAGCGATAGCTCTCCGGCAGATCCAGATTGGCCGGGCCGCTCAGCAGGGTCTTGGTCAGCGTGGTCTGCACCGTGGCGACGGCGGTGACGGTGACCGGTGGCGTGGTGAAGGTTCCCGGCGTGGTCGCCAGATTGATGCCGTCGGCGCTGTTGATCGCGACCGTGCCATTGGCGGTGCTGCCGATCGGGAAGCGCACATTGACCAGCAAGTCGCCGCTGTTGCCAGCCGGCAGTGGCGTAATCATCACGAACTGCACGCGAGTACGGCCACTGCCACCAAAATTGGCGGTGACATTGATCGTGGCGACGTCGCCGGTGGGGCTGTTCGGCACGGTCGAAATGAACTGCACTTCTGCTGGCAGCAAATCCACCACCTGCGCACTCAGGCAGGGCCCGCTGGTGCTGGAGCAGTTATAGGTCAGCCGGTAGGTGAAGGTCGCGCCAATCTGCTTGGTATTGCCGGCATCGACATTGATCGCCGACTTGGCCAGCTCCTGGGCGCCGACCATGCCGACGGCCAGCAGTGCGCAAAACAGTGCGCCACATTGGGCCAGAACTGGCCCGCGAAAAATCTTCATTGGCTTACCCCTGATGTCAAACGGTAAATATCCGACCACCGCTCGGATGCTGGGTGGCAACTCCGTGACGATCATTCGTCGGCACCAGCGGCAAACTCGACACGGACGCCGAGGATATCGGATTGATCGCCAACACGGAGCAACGCCACCCAAACGGTCTGAGTTTCTCCACCATAAGTCACAAAACCAGTGCTGGCGGAGTTCCCGGCGACCCGGCGGAAGGCGTCGGTCGATACCATCCGCAGCCGCGGTGGATTGCGTAGACTGCGCGGTATGTCTGCACCTGCCGATGTCAGTGCCAACTTAGTGGCGGCCACCGATATTCATGCTTTGGCCCGCGCCTGCGTGAAGTGCGGCCTGTGTTTGCCGCATTGTCCGACCTATCGAATCAGCGGCAACGAGGCCGATTCGCCGCGGGGTCGTATTGCGCTGGCCGAGGCACTGGCGGCCGGTATCGAGCTTGGGGCGGACGCTACGCGGCATCTGGACCAATGCCTGAGCTGCGGAGTTTGCGAACGCGTCTGCCCATCGTCGGTGCGCTATCTGGATCTATTGGTGGCCACGCGGCAACGGGGTCGAGCGGCGGTGGCGGAATCTTGGCGGCGGCGCGCACTGCGTAGCCTGGTGCAGCATCCACAACGGTTCGCCAGCTTGATCGGTGTGGCGCGCTACTTGCCGGGGCGCTTGGGTCGCGCCTTGCGGCGCAGTCGTCGGCCGGGCCCGGTGGCCGCGTGCCCGGTGCTGGCGGATGCCACGGTGGCGCCGACGGCGATTTTGCTGCTCAGCGGCTGCACCGGTGCGGCTTTGGAAACCAGTGTCTTGCAGGCCGCCCAATCGCTGCTGACCCAGGCCGGTTATGCGGTCCAGGTGGCGCCCGCCCAATGCTGCGGTGCGCTGGCTCGGCATGCCTGTGCCGCCGACGCCGCCGCGCAATCCGGGCAAGCCTTGCTGGCGCTGGTTGGGCAACACCAGGTTGGGCAACACCAGGTCGATGCCTGCACGGCGGTGGTGGCCGGCTGTGCGGGCCGTTATCGGACGCTGCTGGCTGCCGCTGGGTTGCCCGGCTATCGCGATGTGCTGTGCCTGCTCGCCGAACGCCTCGAGCGATTGCGCTTTGGCGCCAGTTCCGAAACGGTGGCGTTGCAGTTGCCCTGCACCCAGGTCGGCGATGGCGCCGCGATCAACGCCACGCGCCGGTTATTGGCCGCTGTGCCTGGGTTGCGCGTGGTCGAATTGCCCAGTCAAGGCCGTTGCTGCGGTGGCGCCGGCAGTTGGTATCTGGATCACCCCGAGCTGGCCGACGCGCTCTTGCAGCCAGCGCTGGCGGAACTGGCGATGATCGCGCCGAGCCGTCTGCTGAGCAGCAATATTGGCTGTCGTCTGCGCCTGGCCACAGCGCTGGATGTGCCGGTGCAACACCCGCTGCAATTACTTCTGGAACAATGCCAACCATGAAGCGTAATCCACTGCGCCAACTCGATCGCACCGACACCCTGCTCGACCGCTTCGCGCTCGCACTGCAGGGCCGGGTGGCGCGCACGGCAGCGGCGCGACCCAACCCGGCGCTGAATACCGACGAAGCGCCCCTGGATGCCGCCGAGCAGCGCGCCAGCGTCGGCATGATGCGCATCAATCACAGCGGCGAGGTCTGCGCGCAGGCGCTCTACCTTGGCCAGGCGGCAGTGGCCCGCGATCCGCAGACGCGCGCGGAGTTGCTCGCTGCGGCGGCGGAAGAAACCGACCATCTGGACTGGTGCGGGCAGCGTCTCCAGCAATTGGCAGCGCGACCGAGTCGGTTCAATCCGGTCTGGTATGCCGGCAGCTTTGCCATTGGTGCCGGTGCCGCGCTATTCGGTGACGCGGTCAGTCTCGGTTTCGTCGTCGAAACCGAACGCCAGGTCGAAGCCCATCTTGGCGAGCACTTGCGGCGGCTGCCCGCCAACGACGCGCGCAGCCGCGCCATTGTCGGCGTCATGCAGCAAGAAGAAGCCCGCCATGGCGATCACGCCCGGGCGCTCGGCGGTGTCGATTTGCCGCCGCCGGTCAGTCGGCTGATGGCGCTGGCGGCCAATCTGATGAAGGCCGTGGCTTATCGACTCTAAGGCGTCGCGCAGAAATAACTTACCCATCTTGCTGGTCCTTATCGCCCGCCTGCGTCGTTGCACAAAGCGTCACATAGTCCGACTATGCTCCCCTTTGTGCGCCTTGCAGGCGAACGAAAGTCCTGCGCAATCTGCGCAAGTTATTTCTGCGCGACGCCTAAGGCGCTGCGCATGCACCAGGGCTACGCGGCTGGCTACACCAGATTGCGGCCGTGGAACAGCTCTTCCACTTCGCGCTTGACCAGGGCTTCGATGACCTTGCGCTCTTTGAAGCTCAGATCACTGGACTGGGATTCGAACAGGTAAGTGTCCAGATCGAAATCTTTCACGTGCATCTTGGTGTGGAAAATATTCTCCTGGTACACGTTGACGTCGAACATTTCGTAGCGCTGCCGGGTGTGCCGGGACAGGTACTCCTGGATCGAGTTGATGCGGTGGTCGATGTAATGCTTGGTGCCCTTCACATCGCGGGTGAAACCGCGCACTCGGTAATCCATCACGACGATGTCGGATTCAAAACTGTCGATCAAATGATTGAGCGCCTTCAGCGGCGAGATGACGCCGCAGGTGGCGACATCGATATCGGCGCGAAAAGTGGAGATGCCGGTATTCGGATGGCTTTCCGGATAGGTGTGCACGGTGATATGGCTCTTGTCCAAGTGCGCCACCACGGCATCGGAGAGCAGGTGCTTGCCGGCGGCCTTCTTGTCGATCACCGGCTGTTCGGAAATCAGGATGGTGACCGACGCGCCTTGCGGCTCGTAATCCTGGCGGGCGATGTTAAGAATGTTGGCACCGATGATGTCGGCGACTTCGGTCAGAATCTTGGTCAGTCGCTCGGCGTTGTAGGCCTCGTCGATGTAGGCGATGTAACGTTCGCGCTGCTCCGGGGTGACCGCGTAGCAAACGTCGTAAATGTTGAAACTGAGCGCCTTGGTGAGGTTGTTGAAGCCCTGCAACTTGAGACGGGGGAGTGGCTTGACCACAGCGGTGCAACCTCGCAATCAGTCAGAATGGGCGCGAATTATGCGGCAAATCCGCCGATCCCGTTGGCGGTCGCCGTAGCCGCCCGCTAAGCGCCGGGGCCGCGGTGCTGTGCGTATACTCTGAGCGAGCGGTTCTTTAACGTTTCGCAAGTCATCCTCAACAGCGTGTCGCACATCAACCGAGGTCATCCATGCGCGTGGAATCTGGCGATCGACTTACCCCGCTGTCGGAAGTGGTACCCAAATGCATCACGCCGAAATCGCTGGCGTTTGAAGGCGCCGCACTGGAGCATTTTCTCAACGCCTGTCATCGGCGACGCTATCCCTCACGCAGCGCAATTTTCATGGCTGGGGATCGCGCCGACGTGCTGTATTACGTGATCGACGGCAGCCTCAGCATCGTCGCCGACGACGACGATGGCCGCGAGCTGATCCTGGCCTACATCAACAAGGGCGAGTTCATTGGCGAACTCGGCCTGTATGTCGAGTCACCGCGACGGGAAGTGCAGTTGCGCACCCGCAGCAGCACCGAGCTGGCCGAAATCAGTCACGAACGCTTGCTGGCTTTGTTTGAGGGCAGCCTGCGCGAAGACTGTCCGCGCATTCTGTTTGCCATCGGCCAGCAGTTGACGCGGCGGCTGCTGCATACCAGCCGCAAAGTCAGTCGATTGGCCTTTCTGGATGTCACTGGGCGCATCTCACGAACGCTGCTGGATCTGTGCGGCGAGCCCGAAGCGTTGTCGCATCCGCGGGGCACCCAAATCCGGGTGTCGCGCCAGGAACTGTCGCGGATCGTCGGCTGCTCGCGCGAAATGGCCGGCCGCGTGCTCAAACAACTGGAGGAGCAGGGCAAGATCGCGGTCGCTGGCAAGACCATCGTGGTATTTGGCACGCGTTGATTGCCGGTGGCGACGGGTGTTGACCTCCGCCGTGCAGCGCTCACCAGGCAGCGTTGCCAAAACCGACTGGCGGCACCCCTACCGATCCCATTGCGGCATCCGGTCGCAGCCGACACGGCCTGTGGATAAGTCTGTGTACTGAGCCTGCAAAAGCACGCCCCAAGCCGTCATTCCGCAGACCAATCCGAGTTTGCACCAACGCCTTTTATTTGATGCATATGTTCAATATATCAATAGCTTACAGAACATAAGCCAGAAACGTATTGAGCTTTTACAGCTAACTTCTAAGCACTGCCTCCTGCCTGTGTAGAACTTTCCAGCAACCGTCTGGCTTTGCGCGCAAGTCAAGGACATTGTGCGCAACTTAAAGGCGCCGTGGCGGTGGCGTCGACCTGGCCGGTTGGCGCTCGTGCAGCACCGACAAAGCGCCGACAAAACTTGAACCACGGTCGGCTTTCCGCTATAAAGCCCGGCTCGGTTGTCCGGTTGATCCGGAGTTTGATGACGCGCGGTCATCAACGCTGACGCCGAGCCAGTTTTTTCCCGATACTGCGCAACTGCTCGATGCCACGCATCGGCGGTTCGGGGCCGAAACCATCCGGGCTACGGATGGGATGCTGTTCCAACGAGGTGAT
>PEUI01000170.1:0-2215 GCA_002785585.1 Lysobacterales bacterium CG02_land_8_20_14_3_00_62_12 | reverse complement strand
CGTCCACAAGCCGGCAACAACGTTTCTCATGCCAACAACCGCACCAAGCGTCGCTGGCTGCCCAATCTGCACGAGCGCCGGTTCTGGGTGCCAAGCGAAAACCGCTGGATCAAACTCAAGGTCAGCAGCAATGCGCTGCGCACCATCGACAAGAACGGCATCGATAGCGTGATCGCAGATTTGCGCGCACGCGGCGAAAAGATTTAAGGAGCTTTAGACCATGGCATCCAAGCGCGATCTCATCCGCCTCGTCTCGACCGCAGGCACCGGTCATTTCTACACGACCGACAAGAACAAGAAATCCACGCCCGAGAAGATGGAAATCAGCAAATACGATCCGGTCGTGCGCAAGCATGTGCCGTACAAAGAAGCCAAGATCAAGTAAGCCTCTGGTTTTAAACATCTGGTTTGCTTTGCCCCAACAACCCGCCGCCCGGCGGGTTGTTGGTTTTTGGAACCGGCGTTTTGCGCCGCTCCCCTGTTCCCAGCGGTGGCCGAGGGGCGCATGCTTTGCCCCTCTCCCCCGCTTGCGGGGGAGAGGTCGGGAGAGAGGGGCTCATGCTTTGCTCCTCTCCCCCGCTTGCGGGGGAGAGGTCGGGAGAGAGGGGCTTTTGATCTGCTCTTGGCGGTTGCCGTTGGGCTTCAAGAAGCCAAGTCCAGAGCCCCTCTCCCCAACCCCGCTCCCACCAGTGGGCGAGGGGCGCAAAACCGCCAGCAGCGCTGCACAAAGTCATTGCCGCGACCTACACTGCCGCCCATGCCCGAACTTCCTGAAGTGGAAACCACGCGGCGCGGGATCGAGCCGTTTTTGCTCGGCCACCGCGTCACCGAGTCGCGCCTGTATCGGCCGGATTTACGTTGGCCAATCCCGGCGGCGATTGGCCACCAGTTGCCGGGCCAGCGCATCCTTGGGGTCGGTCGGCGCGCCAAATATCTGCTGCTGGAAACCGGTATCGGCGCCGCTTTGCTGCACCTGGGCATGTCGGGCAGCTTGCGCATTCTGCCAGTCAGCCAACCGCGTGGCCCGCACGATCACGTCGATCTACTGCTCGATTCCGGCAAATTGCTGCGCTTCAATGATCCACGGCGTTTTGGTTGTCTGCTCTGGCAGCCACTGGGGGAAGTCCATCCGCTGCTGCAGCAGCTCGGCCCGGAGCCGCTCGGTGCGGACTTCGACGGTGACGTGTTGTTCGCCCAGAGTCGTGGTCGCCAGGCGCCGGTAAAAGCGTTGCTGATGGATCAGCGCATTGTCGTCGGCGTCGGCAATATCTACGCGGCTGAGGCGCTGTTTCGGGCTGGCGTGCGGCCGTCGCGGCGCGCCGGCTTGGTGACACGGGATCGCTATCGGGCGCTGGCGGCGGCGATCCGCAGCATTCTTGCCGATGCCATCGAACGGGGTGGTACCACCCTGCGTGATTTCATCCGCCCCGATGGCGAACCCGGCTATTTTGCGCAGGAACTGATGGTTTACGGTCGCGCCAATCGGCCCTGCCGAGTGTGCGGCACCGCGATCAAAGGCATCCGCAGCCAACAGCGCTCGAGTTTTTACTGCCCAACTTGTCAGCGCTGAAATGGCCGGGGCGCGGCCATCTCAAGGCGGGGCTCCTGCCATGACGACGCACTGCCGCGCCCGGAGAAGGCGGTTAAACTTCCGGCTTTGATCGAATGGAGCGAACCATGCGGACGGCATTCTGGCGCAACACCGGGTTACTGGTCTTCGGGCTGATCGGAGCGACACAGGCAGACACCCGGTTGCTGCGCTTTCCGGATCTGTCGGCAACCCAGATCGCTTTTGTTTATGCAGGCGATATTTACCTGGTCGGTCGCGATGGTGGCAACGCCGTGCGGCTGACCGCGCATCCGGGCCAGGAGCTCTATCCGAAGTTTTCCCCCGATGGCCAATGGCTGGCTTTCAGCGCCGAATACTCCGGCACGCGCCAGGTCCATGTGATGGCGGTGACCGGTGGCGCGCCGCGCCAGTTGACCTGGTATTCCGATATCGGCCCGATGCCGGTGCGCGGTGGCACCGACTACCGGGTCTTGGATTGGTCGCCGGATGGCAAAAATATCCTGGTGCGCGCCAACCGCATGGCCCAGGACGAACGTGGTGGCCGGCCTTTTCTGGTGCCGTTTGCCGGCGGCATGGAAACGCCGTTGGCGGTGCCAGAAACCGGCGGCGGCATGTTTTCACCGGATGGCAACCGTCTCGTCTATA
>PEUI01000116.1 GCA_002785585.1 Lysobacterales bacterium CG02_land_8_20_14_3_00_62_12 | reverse complement strand
GAGCAGTGTGGCGATCAGCAGCGAAACCACCGGGATCAGGTTCAACATGGTGAAATCCTCATAGGGCAATGGGGCAAGGACAGCAGCGACGAGGTGGCGACGAGGTGGCGACGAGCCACGACCATACGGCGAAGTATCGGAGCGCGCGCAGCGAGTTGTCAATACGCTGGCGTATGGTCTGGCTGGGCTTTGGTGATAATCTGCGCGCCCTTGAGTTTTGTGAGCGAGTTTTGTGAGCACACCGGCATGACGGCTGTTCCGGCCCGATCTGCGGCGACCGCGCCGGTCAAGCGCGCCGCCGCCCAACCAGCGAAAAGTGATCGCGCACGACTTTCTGCGGCCGATTGGGAACGTGCTGCGCTCGATCTGATCGCCGAGCAGGGACTCGCGGCGGTGGCGGTGGAGCCGCTGGCGCGCCGGCTGAGCGTCACCAAGGGTAGTTTCTACTGGCATTTTCCGTCGCGCGAGGCGCTGCTCAAGGCCGCACTGGAACGTTGGGAAAAGCTCGATCAGGAAACCGTTTTCGACCAGATCGAGGCGATTGCCGATGCCCGCGAACGCTTGCAGCAACTGTTCGTGCGCACCAGCCGGGAGCTGCGTTCGCATGTGATTTACAGCCAGTTGCTCAAGGCCATGGACCATGACTTGGTGCAACCGGTGATCGAACGCGTGTCCACGCGCCGGATCAATTATCTGCTGACCGGCTATCGCGCCCTCGGCATGTCGCGGCGCGATGCCTTGAATCGGGCACGGCTGGCGTATGCGGCCTATGTCGGCATCCTGCAATTGATGCTGCAACAAAAAACCATGCGGCTGAATGCCGAGGAGTACCAAGTGTACGTGCAACATGTGGCCGACACGCTGATTCCCGGATAGCAGTCCGCCAGCGGCCGCGGCCGTGGTTGCCCGTAGAATGCCAGATTCGGTGGATCCGGTGGTGAGCGCGTGGTGGTGGACTTCGAATCTTCTCCTTTGGCCGCTGGCGGTGCGCTGGCGCTAGCGATCGACGGCTTTGAGCCGCGCGACGTGCAGCAACGCATGGCCGACGCGGTCACCGAGGCGATCAACGATGACGCCGAGTTGGTGGTCGAGGCCGGTACCGGTACCGGCAAGACTTTTGCCTATCTGGTGCCGACGATTCTTTCCGGCCGGCGCATCATTGTTTCCACCGGCACCAAGGCCTTGCAGGACCAACTCTTTCACCGCGATCTGCCGCGCGTGCGCCGGGCGCTTGGGCGCTCGCTGAAAACCGCGTTGCTCAAGGGTCGCGCCAATTATTTATGTTGGTATCGGCTGGAGCAAACCCGCAGCGATGGTTTTCTGGCATCGCGTCGCGACGCCGATCAATTGGTGCAGATCAACGCCTGGGCGCACCGCAGCCAGCATGGCGATATCAGCGAACTCGACAGCGTGACCGAAGACGCCGCGCTGTGGCCGCGGGTGACCTCGACGGCCGACAATTGTCTGGGTGCGGAATGTCCGTTTTTCCAGGATTGTTTTGTCGTCAAGGCGCGGCGGGCGGCGCAGGAGGCCGATCTGGTGGTGGTCAACCATCATTTGCTGTTTGCTGATCTGGCGATCAAGCGTGAAGGATTTGGCGAAATTCTGCCGGGTGCCGAAGTGTTTGTTCTCGACGAAGCCCACCAGATTCCGGAACTGGCCGGGCAGTTCTTTGGCGAATCGATCAATACCCGCCAGTGGCAGGAGCTGGTTACCGATGCGCTGCGTGAAAGCGCCGGTGCCGCTGGTACGCGCGCCGCCTTGCAACCGGTCGGGCCGGGCATCGAGCACTTGCTTCGCGAATTGCGACTGGCGGTGGACCAGGCACCGCGACGCGGGGCGTGGCCGCCGCTGCGCGACCAGCCGCGGGTCGCCGAAGTATTGCAGGCGCTCGGCGGTGCGGTCGAAGCGCTGATCGCCGCATTGAACACGGTGGCCGAAGCCAGCGAAGGTCTGCGTTCCATCACCGACCGCGCCGAAATCCTGCGCAAGCGCTTCGGCCTGTATCTGGAAGCCGCGCCCGAAGATCATGTGCTCTGGTACGAACTGACCGAGCGCAGCCTGACGGTGACGGCGACGCCACTGGATGTCGCCGTGCCGCTGCGCGAGTTTCGTCAGCGTCAGCGCGCGGCCTGGATTTTTACCTCGGCGACGCTGTCGGTGGGTGG
>PEUI01000186.1:852-2658 GCA_002785585.1 Lysobacterales bacterium CG02_land_8_20_14_3_00_62_12 | reverse complement strand
TGCGGTGCAGCGGCTACATTCGGTGTTCCTGCATGCCGGTGAGCCCGATATTCATACCAAGATCGCCAAGATCAACGCCTATTCCACTGGATTGGTCGCGCACAAATTGGGTGCACATCCGCGCTTTCTGCGGACTCGCATGGTGCTGTATCCGCCGCTGATCTTTATCAAGCACTATGTGCTCAAGCGGCAGTGGCTCAACGGCTGGGCCGGATTCATCGCCAGCGTCAGCGGCGCGTTTTACACGTTCCTGAAATACGCCAAAGTATTCGAGGCCCGGCAGAAAAAGCGCTAGCGGCTGAGTGGCTAAGGCGTCGCGCAGAAATAACTTGCGCAGATTGCGCCGGACTTTCGTTCGCCTGCAAGGCGCACAAAGGGAGCATAGTCGGACTATGTGACGCTTTGTGCAACGACGCAGGCGGGCGATAAGAACCAGCAAGATGGGTAAGTTATTTCTGCGCGACGCCTAAGTGCAGCCGGTGCCGCAGTGGATGGTGGATGCGCTGCGCTTATCCGCCCAACTACCCTTTGTGCAGGGTGCAACCCACCGCTGATCTACGTTTCAGCACGGTGGGTTGCACCCACCCTACTGGTTGCGGGCTCAGCGTCGCGCGCGTTTGCCGACCGGCGCATAGGCGCGCAAAAACAGATCGACGACGCCGTTGAGGTGGGCATCACGCTCCCGGTTGCTGCACGCTTTCGCACAACCGACCAACCGCCGCATGTGGGCGAGGCCCTTGCACAACACAAAAAAATGCTCGGCGGCACGCGGGATGTCGTTGATGTCGAGTTGGCCTGCCTGCACCGCAGCTCGCAAATAGCGCTCGAAACCGTCGAGGGTGCGCCTCGGCCCGGCTTCGTAAAACAACTCGGCCAGATGCGGCGATTGGCCGGCATTGGCGATCATCATGCGGTGCAGGGCGATCGCTTCATCGCTATGGATCAAGCCGTGAAAGCCGCGCGCGATGGTCAAGAGTGCCTGCCGCGTCGGGGTGCCGACGGCAACCGTGAACATGGCTGCCGGCATTTGCTCATCGCAGCGCGAGACCACGGCGGCCTTGAACAGGTGGTCCTTGTCGCCGAAGTGGCTGTAGACGGTCAACTTGGAAACGCCAGCGCTGGCGGCGATGGCATCCATGCTGGCGCCCTCAAAGCCCTTGGCCAGAAACAAGGTCTTCGCCGCGCCCAGGATGGCGGCGCGTTTTTCCAGGTCTTTGGGGCGGCCGGGAGCGGGTCGGGAAGGCGTTTTGGTATCGGTCACAAACAATAGTGGACAGGTGAGTTCAGTAACTTTATTATACCCGTCGGTTTACTATTACGCAAAACTCTGGAGTGGCTCATGTCGAGTTTCTGGTCCCCGAAGGCGGCGCTTCCCCCTCAGCGCTGGTCATCGCTGCAAGCGCTGACACTATTTGCTTTACCGTTGCTGCTGGCGGCCTGCGCTGGCGACAAGCCGACCCCGCCGCCGCCGCGACCGGCCTTGGCGGGCCAGCCGGTACCGTTGGAGTCGCTGGCGATCGAAACCTACGCCGGCGATGTGCGGGCCCGCTATCAGAGCAACCTGGGTTTTCGGGTGGCCGGCAAAATTGACTCGCGGCGCATCGATATGGGCGCCCGTGTGCGCAAGGGCCAAGTGCTGGCCACGCTCGCGCCGGAGGATGCCAAGCTCGCCGAAACCGGCTCGGCCGCCGCGCTCGCCGCCGCCCGCGCCGATCTGAGTCTGGCCGATGCCGAACTGGAACGGCATCGGCAGTTGCTGGATAAAAAATACATCAGCCAGGCGCTGTTCGATGCCCGCGTCAATCA
>PEUI01000186.1:0-843 GCA_002785585.1 Lysobacterales bacterium CG02_land_8_20_14_3_00_62_12 | reverse complement strand
AGCCAAGGCCAGGCTCGATCAAGCCGTTGCCCAGATGCAGTCGAGCCGCAATCAGAGCACTTACAACCAGCTCAGGGCCGATGCCGATGGCGTCATCACGGCGGTCCTCGCCGAAGTTGGACAAGTGGTCAGCGCGGGCGCACCGGTGCTGAGTCTGGCGCACGCCGGCGATCTGGAAGTGGAGATTGATGTTCCCGAATCGCGCTTTGCCGATTTCAAGCCCGGACGCAATTTGATCATCGAGCTCTGGTCCGATGCCAGCAAACGTTACTCCGGCAAAATCCGCGAAGTGGCGCCCGAGGCCAATGCCCAGACGCGCACTTATGCGGTGCGCGTCAGCTTCGACCACGCCGATCAAAGCGTGCAACTCGGCATGACCGCGCGGGTTTTTCTCACCGATACCGAAGCCGCCGCAGCGGTGTTGATTCCGTTGGCCGCGCTGTACGAGAAAAACGGCAAAACCGCGGTCTGGGTGATCGACCCGGTGTCGCACAAGGTCAGTCTGCGCGAAGTCCGGGTGGGCAAATATCGCGAAGACGGCGTCAGCATCATCTCCGGCTTGAGCGCCAGTGAAACCCTGGTGACCGCCGGTGTGCACAAACTCAGCGAGGGCCAGCTGGTGTCGCCGATCGATCGGGAAAATCGGGCGGTGCTGCCGTGAGCGATGGAGCCTCCCCGGGCGCCGTTGGCAGCGCCTTCAATATCTCCGAATGGGCGCTGAAGAATCGGCCGCTGGTGCTGTTCTGCGCGCTGATGCTGGCGCTGATCGGCGTCTGGTCCTACCAGAATCTTGGACAATCGGAAGACCCGCCATTTACCTTCAAGGTGATGGTGGTCCGCACG
>PEUI01000272.1:631-2311 GCA_002785585.1 Lysobacterales bacterium CG02_land_8_20_14_3_00_62_12 | reverse complement strand
TCGCCCCATTCGTTGGCTTCGACGATGTTCTTCGAAGTGACGCTGGTCAAGCGCACCGCCGTGCCAAAGGTGACGCCACCATCGGTGGATACGGTGTAATAAATATCGGTGCCGCTGCGGCCGCTACTGTGGCGGGTGTCGTAGTAGATGACAAACACGCGGCCGGTTTGATCGACGCTCATCCAGGGATTGAAGCGATCCACGGTGCTGATATCGGCGGTCGAATGCGCGGTGCTGCTGGCCCAAGTGGCACCCCCATCACGCGAGCGCAATACCTTGACCACCGAATGGTTGGCACTGGCAGTGGTGTTGTTTTCCAAGGTACTGGTGTCGTTGTAGGTGATGTACAGGCTATTGGCAAAGGCACCATTGCTGGTGTCGGCCTGGGCCGACACATAAACGAAGGCCCGCCGGGTTTCCATCGCTGGAATCGGGAAGTCGAAATCGGCATTCAATGCGGCGGCAGTAACGCCAGCCTGGAAGCTGGCACCACCGTTGGTCGATTTGACGACGCGAATGGTCTTCGCATTGCTGCCGCCAGAGGTGGTCGGAAACACAAAATAGACATTGCCGTTTTTGTCCGACATCAAATCGCTGCCGATACCGCGGCTGGCGCTATCGATGACTTGGGTGGCGCTCCAGGTCAGACCGGTGTCAGTGGAACGGGAAAACTGTTGCACATTGCCATCATGCCAAGCCATGTAGATGTTGCCCTTGTTGGGCGACGTGGCGTACATGTCGACACTGAGATATTCCTTGTCGGAGGCATGCGCGGTAGATAGGGTCTTTGCCAAGGTCCAGGTCGAACCGTTGTTGGTGGAGCGATAAAACAGCACGTTGGTGCCGCCGCCGACGACGCTGGACAAGGCACCGGCATAGGCAATCGTGCCATCCGGCGACCAACCCACGGTCGGGTCACAACAGGTGCTGGCCAGCGAAATCGCTGCACCCCAGGTCACACCGCCATCACTGGAACGCCACATTTTTTGGCCAGCCCCCGGGCCGTTGGTACCGGCAATCACCAGATTGGTATTGACCGGATTCACCGCCACTGCCGATTCCGAGGCACCAGCCGGTGTCGTCATCCGCTTCTCGGCACCGCCGAGGAAATTCGGCATGACCTGATCGCTGGCCTTGCCACCCTTGAGAATTTCATAGCCCAAGGCGCCGTTGGAACGCACCGAGGTGTAGACGACGCCATCGATTTTGTAACCTTCGTACTTGGCCAGATAGCCGTTCAATGCGCTGCGCGGATACTGCGCCGGGCCGGACTTCGGCAGATTGGGATTGGCCTTGCGCATTTCGACGCGATAAAACGCCGGAATCGGAATGATTGCATCCGCTTCATTCTTGGACAGTAGAGCGAGATCAGCACTGGTCAGCTGATAGTTGTGGTCATCCCACGGACCGAGCGCGTTCAAACTGGCGTAATTGACCCGCGCATCCGCGCCGCGGCTCTGCGCGACGGTAACGGTGACCAGATCATTGCGGGCACTGATCTGTGCCGACACGCCACCGGTAAACAGCATTGCGATTGCCAATCCGAGACTGGCCACTGCCTGGCGATTCGCCTTGCTCATCTGATTGATTTCCACTTGGTTGGTTTCCCCGCACTACCGCAATCGCGGTAGCACCCGTTCGGAAGTTGATGGTCCGATGCCGATTCGCTCCCGTCAAACC
>PEUI01000272.1:0-612 GCA_002785585.1 Lysobacterales bacterium CG02_land_8_20_14_3_00_62_12 | reverse complement strand
ACCTCTGCCCCTGCCCTCCCAGACAGTCAGCAGCAAACCGCTACACCGCGCCAAACCTTGGCACCAGCATTCCGGCAACCCGGGGCAATCTTGGGTCGCGCAATTTCATCAACGGTGTCTGCAACCCCGGACCGGCGCAACCTCATCCCTGGGTGGTAGCCCGCCTCCGCCTGCCGGATGAATCGCCGAGCGGTGGCGCTGCATAGGTTAAAAAACCCGACAAGTCTTGCCGCAACGCAGCATCTTGCGGGCCCGGCCGGTGGCTGTCCGCGCACTCCGCGCGAGGGCAAGCGGCCGCAGACCGCCAGGACTTCAGCGCCCGCAGTAGACGTTGCCGTCGCGCACGCAGACCGGAAATGGCACCAGGCCTTGACCACGACAGGGGCCGGCGATGCAGCGGCCGGCATCCAGGGTGAACGCTGCCCCATGCGCGGCGCAAATCAGATAACCCTGATCGATCAAGAACTGCCCCGGCGCCCAATCCAAACGCCGACCGGCGTGCGGACATTCATTGTGATAAGCGCGCACCTGATCGCCGACGCGCAGCAAAATCAGCGCAAAGCCGCCGGTGGTCGAAGCAACCTCGGCGGCGAACGCCGCGCCCTCGGCGAT
>PEUI01000051.1:198-2398 GCA_002785585.1 Lysobacterales bacterium CG02_land_8_20_14_3_00_62_12 | reverse complement strand
GTAGGTCGGATCAAGCCGCTGCCATAGAACATCCGTTGCCTCGCTGCCGGACGGCGGATCCGACACGACGCTGCCGGGGGTCACGGTTGTCGGATCCACCGCGAACCTGCCCTTGGCACTGAACCAGCTCAACGCGCGGTTTGATCCGACCTACGACTGCGGCGCCGCCACAGCCAGTCGGGCATAATCGCGCTCTCAAAGCAAACTGGATGTGACGCAGCATGGGCGCATACGCCTGGCAGGCACTGGATCAGGAAGGCCGCACCCAAACCGGTGTAGTGCAGGCAGAAACGCCACGGGCGGCGCGTGGCCTGCTGCGCGAGCGTGGACTGAGTCCGCTGCAAGTGAGCGCCGTCGCCGAGGCGGCAAAAGTCGGCGCCGGCGCGCCCTGGTTCGGTCGCCGCGGTTTGTCTTCGGTGCAGTTGGTCGTGCTTACCCAGCAGTTGTCGACCTTGATCCGGGCCGGTTTGCCGATCGACGAAGCGCTGGCAGCACTGGCCGACGAAGCCAGCGACCAGCGCCTGCGCGGCATCGTGGCGGCGCTGCGTTCGCGGGTGATGGAGGGCAGCACGCTGGCGGCGAGCATGGCCTTGTTTCCCGAGAGTTTTCCGGAGCTGGTCTCGGCCACCGTCCAGGCCGGAGAACAAAGCGGAGAACTTGCCGAAGCGCTGGAGCGGCTGGCCGAATACGCCGAGGCGCGCGACAACTTGAGCCGTGAACTGATCGCCGCGTTCGCCTATCCGGCACTGCTGTTGTTGGTCGCGCTGGCGGTGGTCACCGGGCTGATGACCAGCGTGGTGCCACGGGTGGTGGAAGTTTTCGTCAACATGGGCGCCGAATTGCCCTGGCTGACCCAGGTATTGATCGCTGTCAGCCATTTTTTGTCGCGCTTTGGTGGCTGGTTGTTGCTGCTGTTGCTGGCCGCCGGTGTGGCCTGGCGGTGGGCGCTGCGCCATCCCGACAACCGCCGCTGGAGCGACGCGCAATGGCTCAAGTTACCCTTGCTCGGGCGCGTGCTGCGCGCCGCCGATACGGCGCGGGTGACGCGCACGCTGGCGGTGCTCACCAGTGCCGGCGTGCCGGTACTCGATGCGCTGCGACTGGCCACGGTGACCTTGCAACGGCTGCCCTTGCAAGACGCCATGCGGCGGGCGGCCGAGCGCGTTCGCGAAGGCACCGCGATCGCCCGGGCGCTGGCCGAGACCGGCGCGTTTCCGCCGGTGGCGCTGCGCCTGATTGCCAGTGGCGAACGCAGCGGTCGACTGGCACAGATGTTCGACGCCGCCGCCATCCAGCAAGGCCGCGAGGTCAAGACCGCGCTGGATATCGTGCGCGCGGTGCTGGCGCCGCTGGTGATCCTGGTGGTGGGCGCCTTGGTGCTGGCGATCGTGTTGGCGATTTTGTTGCCGATCTTTGAGCTGAATACCTTGATTGGCACGCCATGATTCGCTTCGATCAGGTCAGCAAGCGCTTCGCCAATGGTCAGGAAGGCCTGCGCCAGGTGAGTTTCCAGATCGCTGCCGGCGAAATGAGTTTTGTCACCGGCCACAGCGGTGCCGGCAAGACCACGCTGATCAAGTTGTTGGCGGTGCTGGAGCGCCCGACCCAAGGTCAAATCGAGGTGGCTGGCGTGGCGCTCGCTGCGGCGCGGCGGCGCGCCATCGCCGCGCACCGGCGCCGCCTCGGTCTGGTGTTTCAGGACTACCGGCTGTTGGCCGATCTGACGGTGTTTGAGAACGTTGCGCTGCCGCTCCATATTGTTGGCTTTGCCGCCGACGCGGTCGGCAAGCGGGTGCGCGCCGCGCTGCATCAAGTGGGGCTGCACGCGGTTGAAGATCGGTTGCCAGCGACGCTGTCCGGCGGCGAACAACAGCGCGTTGGCATTGCCCGGGCGATCGTCCACAAACCGGCGCTGATCGTTGCCGATGAACCCACCGGCAATCTCGACCCGCAACTGGCCAGCGAGATCATGCAGTTGTTTGTGACGCTGGCCGCGAGCGGCACCACGGTGCTGGTGGCGAGCCACGATCTGCATCTGATCCAACGCATGAAGAAGCGCGTGCTGGTGCTCGACAAAGGTGCCCTGATCGACGATTTTCGACCCGGAGTCGGGCGATGAATCGGCGCCTATTCAAAGCGCCGGTGGCGGCGTCTGACGCCACCGGCAGCGCAGCGCTGGCGCGCAGCGCCGGGCCGACGC
>PEUI01000051.1:0-187 GCA_002785585.1 Lysobacterales bacterium CG02_land_8_20_14_3_00_62_12 | reverse complement strand
GGCTGGCGCGCCTGGCGTCGCCACCATCGGCAGTCGGCGCTGGCGGCGTGGCGGCGCCTGGCCCAGCACAAAGCCGCCAGCCTGCTCACCATCAGCGTCAGCGGCATTGCCCTCGCCTTGCCACTGGTGCTGCTCGGCTTGATCGGCAATCTGCAGGGCCTGGCCGGGCAATTGCGCAGCAGTGGCG
>PEUI01000221.1 GCA_002785585.1 Lysobacterales bacterium CG02_land_8_20_14_3_00_62_12 | reverse complement strand
CGCAAACGCTGGCCATTCACGGCGCGTGGCACCGATCAGCGGCATGGGTCGATCTGAATCCACGGTGGTCGAGTTCAACAGCGGCGTTCCGATGGGTACAGGGTGCTGACTGGCAATTGCAAGCAACCAGCCCTGCGTTGGCGCTCAATCGCGCCACTGGACTTGGGTGAGCCGATGAACTCTAGCAAACTGGCAGCCGACCCGCATGGTGTACTCCAGGCCACTGCGCTAATCTGCACAATCAGTCGCGGCGTGCCGGGGGCAACCCGCCGAGCCCGGCGCGGCAAAACGGTTGGCTGGCACTCGCTACCCACGCCGCGAGATTTTTAGCAAACCAGCTGGATGAATACTGTGCCCGATCTACCGTTGCTCAGCTTTTGCGTCGCTTGGGTCGCGTCTTTCGGATTTATTCTGCCATGACGGATGTCACCACCAACGTGCTCGACATTGGACGCCTGCGCACCTCGTGTGGTGCCTGCGCCCTGGGACAGTTGTGCCTCCCAGCCGGCATTGATGGCGACGAACTGGTCAAACTCGATGAAGTGGTGCAGAGCCGCCGTCCGCTGGAGCGCGGCCGCACGCTGTTTCAGGACGGCACACCGCTACATTCGCTTTTTGTGGTGCGCTCGGGCACCTTCAAGACCTACACCGAAACCGAGAGCGGCGAATTGCAGGTTTTGGGATTTCACCTGCCCGGCGAGATTCTGGGCTTCGACGCCCTGTCTACCGACGCCCATCGCTGCACCGCCGAAGCACTGGAATATGCCACCGTCTGCGAAGTGCCGTTCGACTCGCTGCAGGCAATCGCCCAGCGCGTTCCCGGCTTCAATCGGCAATTGTTGCGCGTCGCCAGCCGGGAGATGGTGCGAGACCACGAGCATTTAATGATGATGGGGCGCAAACAGGCGCAGGAGCGGTTGGCAATTTTTTTGCGCAGCCTGTCGGATCGGCACCGCCGTTTGCAGCACAGCCACGACGCCTTCGTGCTCAGCATGACCCGCCAGGACATCGCCAATTATCTGGGGTTGGTGGTGGAGACCGTGAGCCGCCTGTTCACCCGTTTTGAAGAAATGGGCGTACTCAAAGTCGAGCGTAAACAGATCCAGATCTGCAACTTTGCCAAGCTCGACGAATTGGCCGGTGAGCCCTCGCCACTGGCGCTGACTTCCGCCGGCTGAAGCGGTTGGATCCACTGGTCGCCAATCGCTGCTCAATCCACCCAGCGAAAATCGACGACGATGGGTCGATGTTCGGACAAACGCCGCGACACCTCCTTGGGCAAACGCAGGGCCTTTGCCTGTGCCGCGCTCAAGTCTTCGGTATCGAAAATGCTGGCCTGCAGCGGCTGCAATGCGGCACTGTGCAGGATGTGATCGAGTCGGCTCGAAGGATACGGCGTGCCGCGACCATCCCAGGTCCAAGTGCTGGACTTGCCCTGGTGGCGTGCGGCTACTTCCTGCAATCGCCAAGGCTCCGGATCGGCACCTGCCGACGGTGTTCCGCGCAAGATCGAAATCGCTTGAACCCCCTGCACGGTATTGGCATCGCCGGCCACGATCACCGCAGCGACCGGCGTCTGCTGTACCGAGCTCAGCAGCGCTTGCCGCAGCAAACCCGCTTCCGCGCGGCGGCGCGACTCCTGCCAGCTACCGGCGTCGTCACCACAACACTGCAAGTCCATGGCAACGACCAACAGCGTTTTGCCATCGTGCAAAATATGCGCGCCCACCGCCGCCACCCCCGCCTGCAAATTGTCGCGCAGACGTCCGCCACTGCTCCCAGCCTGCCCCAGCCAGGCGCTGATCTGTTCCGGGGCGTACCGCAGGGTCTCGAAAATCGGCAGACGGGTGGTTGGGTTGCGACTGGCAATCGTGCTGCGTTGAAACACACCGCCGCCCTCGCCATAGGCCACCTGCCATTCGGCGGCAGCGTCACCAAGACCACCGAGCGCGGCACGCAATTCAGCAGCGTTGCTGGTGCCGGGCATTTCATCGAGGATCAAAATGTCTGCGTCAATCGCCGCCAACACCCGATGAAACGCCTCCAGGTTCACATAAAAACTGTCGCGTGAGACATTCCAGGACAGCACCCGCAGCGCGGTTCCCGGTGCCCGCGTCAGCCACACCGCTGGCGGGTTTTGGCGATCATCTGAAGCCACTGGCTCAGCCGTCGCAGCGGCCGCCTCAAAGGCAAAACCCAAGGCCATCAGCACCGGCCACAGCAGCTGCTGGAATCTCACTGAAACGAATCCTTAAGTGACCAAGTCGAACGGGATTGCGCTGATCGGGCGTGAGCCGACGCGGCGTTCTGTCGTTAGGCGTTGCGCAGAAATAACTTGCGCAGATTGCGCAGGACTTTCGTTCGCCTGCAAGGCGCACAAAGGGGAGCATAGTCGGACTATGTGACGCTTTGTGCAACGACGCAGGCGGGCGATAAGGACCAGCAAGATGGGTAAGTTATTTCTGCGCGACGCCTTAGTGCTGCGTGGCAACCGCACCCGAGCATAGAAGCTCGGCCCGGCCAACGCAGCTGATCGCGCCCTGCTGACGCAATGTTTTTCACTGCGGCGAAGCGGCCGCTAGCGTTCGAACACGGCGATCGACTCCACATGCGCGGTATGCGGAAACATGTCCATCACCCCGGCCGCTATCAGCCGATAGCCGTGATCGCGGACCAGCACGCCGGCATCGCGTGCCAAGGTGCCCGGATGACAACTCACGTAAACAATGCGCTCAATCGTTGCCGTCGGCAGCCAACCCAGCACCTGGTCGGCACCGGCACGGGCTGGATCGAGCAGCAGTTTGTCGTAGCGCCGCCGCGCCCAGTCGGCATCGCGC
>PEUI01000238.1 GCA_002785585.1 Lysobacterales bacterium CG02_land_8_20_14_3_00_62_12 | reverse complement strand
GAGCATAGTCGGACTATGTGACGCTTTGTGCAACGACGCAGGCGGGCGATAAGGACCAGCAAGATGGGTAAGTTATTTCTGCGCGACGCCTAAGGCCGTGGCGCCGGTGTCGGCAGCACGGTTCATGGTGCTGAATTATCGCGGAATTGCCGCGCGCCCGCCATGCGCCGTGTGGATCGGGTGGGTCCGGCGTTGGCAACCCGCCCTGGTGGCCGATGGCGAAGGAATCGGACCCGTCGGCCAGGCCCGCCAACCGGCGCAATCGCCGAACCCGGTAACCTTGTGCACCACACTGCCGACCGGCAACCGGCCAGCAAGCTGCCACCTTTGTGGGTTGGCAACGCCTTAAACTGCCGGACGGATCGAACCCCACTTTTTTTGATTTTGCGGACGCCAACGCTTGGACAGATTGCTGCTGATTGTTGCCACCGCCTATCACTGGCTGCGCATCCCGCTGTGGTTGGGCATTGGTTTTGCCCTCGGCTTTGGCCTGCCTTACGGCTGGTACCTGGATCGCCTGGTGCGGGCCGGCTTCGATGGCTTGAGCTACCAATTGCCGAGCCGCGTGTACGCCCGCGCCTTGGTGCTGCGCCCCGGTTTGCCGATGACTGAAGCGGCGCTGCGCATCGAACTCAACGCCGCGCGTTATCGTGAAGTGGCGGGAGCCGCCGAGCCGGGTAGTTTCAGCATCCAATCCAAAGAGATTCAAATCCACACCCGTGCCTTCGCCGATGGCGAGGGGCGGCACCCGGCAGCACAGTTGCTGGTCACGCTCAGCGGCGGCCGCATTTCCCGACTGGAAGACGCCAATCGGCTTGGCGCCATCGCTGTGGCCCGCGTCGATCCGGCCCGGATTGCCACTTTGTACGGCAAGCAGCATCAGGAACGGCGCTTGGTGAAATTGCAGGAAGTGCCGCCGTTGTTGGTGAGCACCCTGCTGACCGTGGAAGACCGGCATTTCTACCGGCATTTCGGCATCGATCCCTGGGGCATCGCACGCGCGCTGATCGTCAATCTGCGTGCCGGGCAAACCGTACAGGGCGGCAGCACGCTGACCCAGCAGTTGGTGCGCAATCTGTTCCTCGACCGGCGCCAGCGTTACACCCGCAAATTGAATGAAATGGGGATCGCCCTGCTGATCGAGGCGCGCTATTCGAAGGCGCGCATTTTGCAGTCCTACCTCAACGAAGTTTATCTGGGACAGCAAGGCGCGCAGGCGGTGCATGGCGTGGCCGCCGCTGCCGAGTTTTATTTTGGACGTGATTTGCAGGCGCTGGCACCCAACGAGATTGCCATGCTGGTCGGACTGGTCCAGGGCCCCAGTGTGTTTGATCCGCGCCGCGCGCCCAAAGCGGCGCTGCAGCGGCGCAATCTGGTGTTGCGGGAAATGGGCGCGAACGGCCTGATCGCCAAAGCCGATGTCGCCGTGGAGCAGCGCGTGGCACTGACCGTCAGCAAGCTTGGACAGTTGGCGCAGAATCGCTACCCGGCATTTCTCGACTTGGTGCGTGCGCAACTGCGTAGCGATTACGCCGAGTCGGCGTTGCGCTCTGAAGGGTTGGACATCCATACCGCGCTGG
This sequence comes from Lysobacterales bacterium CG02_land_8_20_14_3_00_62_12, assembly GCA_002785585.1. Taxonomy (GTDB): domain Bacteria; phylum Pseudomonadota; class Gammaproteobacteria; order Xanthomonadales; family Ahniellaceae; genus 0-14-3-00-62-12. The sequence goes on along the minus strand of PEUI01000238.1, from coordinate 785 downwards.
CGCCCTCGGCGCAGCATTACGCCGAGCGAGCGATCATTGAGCAGATCAAAACCCTGGCCAAGGACACCCGGGGTTTGCAGGCCGCCATGGTGGTGACCGACGCCCACAGCGGGGCGATCGAAGCGGTCGTCGGTGATCGCGAAATCGCCCGGCCCGGCTTCAATCGAGCAGTCACCGCCGCGCGGCCGATCGGCTCATTGGTCAAACCATTCGTCTATCTGGTCGCGCTGGCGCAACCGCAGCGCTACTCGCTGATGACGCCGCTCAGCGACACCTTGATTACCGTGCGGCAGAGCGGTGGCCGGGTCTGGCAGCCGCGCAACTCAGACAACCGCGAGCACGGTGACGTGGCGTTGATCGATGCGCTGGCGCATTCTTACAATCTGGCCAGCGTGCGTCTGGGGCTAGAGGTGCAGGTGCAAAAGGTGGCGCGAGTGTTGCAAGCGCTGTTACCCGGGGTAACGGTCGTGCCGCACCCGTCGTTGCTGCTGGGAGCGCTCGATTTGTCGCCCTTGCAGGTCGCCCAGGCGTATCAATATTTGGCGGCGGACGGACACCTGGTGCCGCTCAGTGCGGTGACCGCGGTGCTGGATGTGAATGGCAAGCCGCTGTCCCGCTACGCCAGCAAGCAAGCCGCGGGCGAGCTGGTAGCGGCGGCGCGTTTGGTGAGTTTTGCGCTACAGGAAACCGCACGCACCGGCACCGCGGGTGGATTGGCGGCATTTGGCCTGGGCGAATTGCAGGTGGCCGGCAAGACCGGCACCAGTGATGATCGCCGCGATTCC
>PEUI01000367.1:1466-2281 GCA_002785585.1 Lysobacterales bacterium CG02_land_8_20_14_3_00_62_12 | reverse complement strand
TTTTATCGCCAGTCGCCAAGCCGACGGCGGCACCGAGATCGCCGGTGCGCTGGCCTTGGCGATGGGTTTGCCAGCGATCCCGCAGCGCCTTCGGCAATTGGTTTTCATCACCGACGGCGCCGTTGGCAATGAGGCCGATATCTACCAGAGCATCGCCGCCGCCGATAGTGCCGCGCGGCTGTTTATGGTCGGCATCGGCGACGCGCCGAATCGCGCCTTTCTGCGCCGTGCCGCCGAACTCGGCCACGGCGTGGCCACGGTAATCGAATCGACCGCCGCCATCGACAGCGACCTGTCTGCCTTGTTCCGGCAAATCGACACGCCACAATTGACCGACCTGCAGATCGATTGGCCGAGCAACGCCGAGTCCTATCCGCGCCAACTGCCGGACCTGTATGCGGGCGAACCGCTGTGGCTGACGACGCGCCTCGACCCTGGTGCCAAAGCGATCAGCAGCACGCTTGGAGTGAAGGCCACCAGCGCCAGCGGCGGACTCAAACTCACGCTGCCATTGGCCCACGCCACGGCGGCCAATGGCCTCGCCAAAATCTGGGCACGGCGCAAGATCCAGTCGCTCGAAGACGGGTTGACGTTGGGCGCTGACGCCGAGCAGGTACGCAACCAAGTGCTGGCGACCGCGCTCACCCATCATCTGGTGTCGCGCTACACCAGTTTTGTCGCGGTCGAAAAGGTGCTGCGTCGCGACGATCAGGCGGCGCTGGTCCGCGCCGACTTCGCCAATCCAGCACCCGCCGATGCGATCGCTTTTGGCAATACCGCGCTGGGTTGGCGGGCACAGTTGCTCTACGGCCTGA
>PEUI01000367.1:0-1443 GCA_002785585.1 Lysobacterales bacterium CG02_land_8_20_14_3_00_62_12 | reverse complement strand
ATCGGCTGGCGGGCGCGCTAATGCCCCAGCACAAGTTGCGTGCGGCGGCGCTGCTGCTGGCGATTTGCGCTCTGGCGCAGATCGCCAGCGCGCTTTATCCGCTGGCCAAAGGCGCGCTCGCGATGCGCTTGATTGCCCGCAGCTATGCCCTGGCACCGGGTACACGACCGTGGCCTGGCGCCGACTTTCACGTCGTCGCCCGCCTGCAATCCCAACGTCTGGGCATCACCCAATACGTGCTCGATCCGGCCAGCGCCCGCGCCCTCGCTTTCGGGCCTGGGTTGGTCCAGCGTGATCGCCACAGTGGCAGCGTCCTCAGCGGCCACCGCGACAGCCACTTTTCCTGGCTGCGCGATCTGCGCATCGGCGACTACTTGGCGCTGGATCGCAACGGCCACACCGAGCGCTATCGGGTCAGCGCCAGGCAAGTCGTCGACCGCCGAAAGCAGTCGCTCGCCGTGCCCGCCGCCAACCTCCTGCAACTCACCACCTGCTGGCCGTTCGATGCCCTCAGCGCCGGTGGCGATCTGCGCTACGTGGTGACCGCGGTCGCTGATTCCTAGGCCGCTGCCTTGACGTGGGTCAATTGGCCAGCCCACCGCGCTGCCTACAATGCCGCCCCTTGGCGCCGCCGTTTGCGCTCGCGTTGGCGGCGGCCGATGGATTTTTCCAAACCGGGGTATCGCATGGATCACCAGCACCGTTCCTGGGCCGAACCATTCAAGATCAAGATGGTCGAGTTGTTGAAAACCACGACCCACGAAGAGCGCGTGCGCGCGATTGCGGACGCTGGCTACAACACGTTTCTGTTGCGCTCTGCCGATGTTTATATCGACTTGCTGACCGACTCCGGCGTTTCCGCGATGAGCGATCACCAGTGGGCCGGCATGATGCTGGGCGACGAGGCCTATGCCGGCAGCGCCAACTTTTATCATCTGCGCGACACCGTCGAAGCCTGCTACAGCTATCGCTTCACGGTGCCCACCCACCAGGGCCGCGCCGCCGAGCATCTGATCAGCAAACTGTTGATCAAGCCCGGCGATTACATCCCCGGCAACATGTACTTCACCACCACGCGGCTGCATCAAGAGCTGGCCGGCGGCACTTTCGTCGATGTCATCGTCGATGCGGCGCACGACGCCAGCGATACCTCGCCGTTCAAGGGCAACGTCGATTTCGCCAAGCTCGATGCGCTGGCGGCGCGGGTCGGTGACGAGCACATTCCGTATGTCGCGCTGGCCACCGCGGTCAACATGGCCGGCGGGCAACCCGTTTCGATGGCCAACCTGCGCGAACTGCGCGCCTGGTGCGATCGCCACGGCACCCGGCTGGTACACGACATGACCCGGGTCGCCGAGAACGCCTATTTCATTCAGCAGCGCGAACCCGGTTTCCAGGACAAAAGCGTGCGCGAGATCGTCTACCAGCTATGCGCACTCACCG
>PEUI01000041.1:25254-27927 GCA_002785585.1 Lysobacterales bacterium CG02_land_8_20_14_3_00_62_12 | reverse complement strand
TGGAGCATAGTCGGACTATGTGACGCTTTGTGCAACGACGCAGGCGGGCGATAAGAACCAGCAAGATGGGTAAGTTATTTTTGCGCGACGCCTTAGTTGGGCGCTTTTCCCGCTGGTAGGTGGCGCTGACTACAATGGCCGAATGATCTCCGAACCAAGATTTAGCGGCATTGATCGACTGTACGGGCAGGGCAGCGCCGCCCGATTGAAATTGGCGAGTGTCGGCGTGGTCGGCGTCGGTGGCGTTGGCTCCTGGATTGCCGAGGCGCTGGCGCGATCCGGGGTCGGCCGGATTACCTTGATTGATGCCGACGACATTTGCCTGTCCAACTGCAATCGCCAATTGCCAGCGCTGACGGGCAATTTTGGCCGCGGCAAGGTCGTGGTCATGGCCGAGCGCCTGCGCTTGATCAATCCGGATTTGCAGGTGACTGAAATCGGCGAGTTCCTGACCGCCAGCAATCAAGATCGTCTGTTGGCTGCGGGGATCGATCTGGTGATCGACGCCTGCGACGCTTTTCGCACCAAGGTCGATCTGATTCAGTGGTGCCGACGCCGCAAATTGGCCTTGATCGTTTGCGGGTCGGCGGGCGGAAGAACCGACGCCAGCAAAATCCAGATCCGTGATCTCAGCCGCACCGAACACGACGCGATGCTCAGCCTGATCCGTAAAAAATTGCGTGCCGAATGCGGATTCCCGCGCAATCCGGAGCGTTATTTCGGTGTGCAGGCGGTGTATTCACTGGAAAACGTCCGTTACCCGCAAGCCGATGGCAGCGTCTGCGGTCTCCGGCCCAGCGCTGCAACGACACTCAAACTCGACTGCGGTGGTGGCCTTGGCGCGGCCATGCATATCACCGCGACGTTTGCGATGGTGGCGGTGGGTAGGGCCCTGGAAAAATTGCTGGCGGTGCCGACGCGATGATGCCTGCGCCCACTGGCAGCTGGCAGGCAGCGCCGCTGTGGCGATTGCACCATTACACGAGCGCGTGTGTCAGGCACTCGCGGCACGTTTTGCCGCGTCCGACCGATCAAGCCAGGCGCCGGATGAGTTCCAATAGATTGCGGGTGGTGGCGCTGGCGATGAGTGCGGGCTCCTGTCGGCGCAGTCTGGCGATTTGATTGAGCACTTCCGGCAACATTGCCGGTTCATTGCGCTGGCCTTGGTGACCGCACAAGGGTTGATCGGGCGCATCCGTTTCCAACGCCAGACAGGCCAGTGGCAACTGCGCGACGACGGCTTGCAGGCGCAACGCGCGCGGGTAGGTGACCGGACCACCGAAGCCAAGCAAAAAACCTTGGCGGACCCATTGTTGGGCTTGTACCTCACTGCCAGCAAAGCTGTGCACGATGCCACGCAGGCGACCGATCTTGCGCACTTCCTGCAACAGCGGGTCTAGCGCGCGACGTGCATGCAGAATCACTGGCAGGTCCAGTTCGCGGGCCAACTGGAGTTGCGGCCGGAGGATTTCCAATTGGCGCTGCGGCTCCAATCCGGGCAGAAAAAAATCCAACCCACATTCGCCGATGGCAGCGGTCGGCTGTTGCCTGACGAAAGCGCCCAATGCCGCCACATCGGCGGTAGCGTGCTCGGCCAGAAACATCGGATGCAGTCCGTAGGCTGGATACAACGCGCTGTCGTCTGCGCATAGTTTGGCAATCAGCGGCCAACTCGAGCGGGTGACCGCTGGAATCAGCAGCCGGGTAACGCCAGCTTGTCGCGCACGCCGCAACACCGCCGCACGATCTGCCGCGAACTCGACGGCATCCAGATGGCAGTGGCTATCAAACATGCTTTCAAGTCTGCCCGGTTTTGCGTTTGCGCCAGCGCGCCAGCAGCAAGGTAGCGGCGGCCAGAACAAGCTCATCAATGAACGGCACGACATCCGGGATCAACAGGTCCAAGACCAGCATGATCGCCGTAAAAATGAACAATTTTGGCGCGGTCAATTTAGCCAGAAATCCGGATATCACAGTCATCGCCCCGTCTCGGATGGTAGTGGCGGCGGCGCGCCCAAACGTACTTCCGCAAAGCACGTCGCCTGCGGATGACGACCGTGTGATTCGGGTTTGGCGTCGGCGCGCAGTAGTTGGGTAGCGACCATGCCCGCCGCCTGGGCAGCATCGAGCTCGGCTTCGATATCAGATAAAAAGTGGATCGATGCCGCTGCCACGCCCAAGGATTGGGCGATCCGCCGGTAGGACTCGACTTCGCGCTTGGCGCCCATGGTGGTGTCGAAATGGCCGGAAAAAAGGCTGCTCAAATCACCAAAAACACTGTGCTGGAAAAACAGCTTTTGCGCTGCGATCGAACCACTGCTGTAAACATAAATGGCGTGACCGCGGGCGTGCCAAGTACGCAGCCAATCGACCGCATCGGCGTAGAGATGTGCGGTGAAATCCCCAGCCGCAAAGCCTTGCTGCCAGATCATGCCTTGCAGCGCTTTGAGCGGCGTAGCTTTGCGATCCTCATCCAGCCAGGCGATCAGGGCCGTGGTGACGCGCTCGCGACTCGCCGTGGCGTCGCCAAGGGCAGTGCGCACTGCCTGCATCTCATGAGCCACACAGGCTTGGTCGCCATGCGCAGCCAGAAAGGACGGCAGCCGCTGGCGGGCATAAGGAAACAACACGCGATGGACGAAATCCATGCGGCTGGTGGTGCCTTCGATGTCG
>PEUI01000041.1:201-25212 GCA_002785585.1 Lysobacterales bacterium CG02_land_8_20_14_3_00_62_12 | reverse complement strand
GGTCCGCAATCGCGTCGCCGGTGAACTGGGCGACCCAGCCTGCCGGATTGGTGAAAATACGGATCGCAATGAAGTAAGGCTCGGGCCCCATGTCGAACCAATGTCGGGTCCCGCTTGGCACGCCGATCAGGTCGCCAGCTTCGCAGCAAAGCGCGTAGACCTGATCGGCCAGATGCAGGGTGAACAGACCCCCACCGGCGACGAAAAAGCGGACTTCATCTTCCGCGTGGGTGTGCTCGTTCAGGAATTTTCGGCGCAGCGCGTCGCGGTCTGGGTGATCGGCAGTCAAGCTGATGACGTCCATCGCTCGATAGTCTTGTTCCAGCATCAGCCGCTCGATCTCGCTGCGGTAGGCGGCCATCACGTCGTCCGCGCTGGCCCCGGTCGGCAACGCGGCATCGGTTTGCCAACGTTCGAAACGAACCCCAACCGATGCCAGTATGCCGGCAATCAGCGCCGGATCGCGGGTAACAGTAATCGGATCACTGCCGTCGGTTTCGGCAAACACACGCAGTTGACTCATTGGCGCAGGTTCCTCAAGTCCAGCTCGCAGCCAAGCAAAAACTCGAAAGCTTCCAAATGGCGACGCGCTTCGGCCAGGTCGCGGCCCCAAGTGTAAATACCGTGGCCGTCGATCAGATAGCCGTGTACCGGGTCGCGACCGACCAGCCAGCTTTGCACGCTTTCCGCCAGCGCGGGCATCTGCTGATGATTGGCGAGCACCGGCAGTCGCAGGCGCGCTTCGTGACTATGGTAGCCGTCGAAAGCCTTGAGCAACTCATAGCCGGCCAGTTCGATCATGCCGTTTTCGGCGTACAAACGAGAGGCCACCGTTTGCGTGCGCGAATGGGTATGCAGCACACAGCCGATCGTCGCGTCGAACTGGTAGAGCTGGGTGTGCAAGCGCGTCTCGGCGGAGGGTCGATGGCTGGAGCCCACCGCCAGTCCGGCCAAATCGACGACCATGATGTCGGCAACGCCGAGGAGGCCCTTGTCGCGGCCGGAAATGGTGATGGCGATGTGGCCAGCGTCGAGCCGCAGCGAGAAGTTGCTGCTGGTCGCCGGGGTGTAGCCGAGCGCAGCGAGCTCTTGGCCGCAACGCACCAAGGCGGTGGCGCATTCAGTAAACTTGTCGCTGTGGTATGCGATCATCGGCGGCGGTCACCTGTGCACGTCTTGATCGGGGTCAAGAGCCAAGCGAGAAATATAGCGCATGCTTGCGGCCGCCACCGCAGTTCCAACACCATTCCATCCAAGGAGTTTCCGATGACACCGATTACCTCGCGTCGCGGTTTTCTGAAAACGGTCACCGTTGCGGCAGTAACGCCGCTGGCCGCAGGCTTGATTTCCAAAGTCGCGCACAGTGCTGACTTGCCGCATTTGGAGGAGGCCGACGCCACCGCCGCTGCGCTCGGCTACAAGCAAGACTCCAGCAAAGTGGACGCTGCCAAATATCCGGCACACAAACCCACCCAAGTGTGCAGCGGCTGTTCACTCGCCCAAGGTGCCGCAGGCGATGCCTGGCGGCCGTGTTCGATCTTCCCGGGCAAGATGGTCAACAGCAAAGGCTGGTGCGCAGCGTTCGCTGCCAAAGCCTGATGGTGATTGCCCTTCGGTCGCGGCCCGGCCGCGACCGAATCATGGCCCACCCGCGATCTGGCCTGGATCGATATTGGCCAAAGGCTGCGTAGCGGCCCGGAATGCGCTAGCTTTGGTCCATGGACATACTCGCTTTTTTAACTGGCCTGCTCGCCGGGTTGTTGGTAATGGCGGTCGCCGCGCTGGTTTTGCTCGGACGCTTTGGTCGCTCGCGCTACGCCCAAGGCCAGGCCAGTCGCAACCCAGAATTGGTGCAGGCGCAAACCGAACTCGCTGGTGAGCGCCAGCAGCACACGCTGGTGCTTGCCGATTTGCAGCGGGAGCGCGATCAAGCCGAATTGCGCCAGGCGCAACTCGCCATGCTCGACAAGCAGCACGCGGTGCTTGAGTCACGCGTCGAAGCACTGACCCGCGTTCGTGATGATCTGGCGCGTCAAATCAGCGACTTCGCACCCTTGCAGCAAGCGTTGCGGGACGCCACCGCCCGCAGTGCCGAGCTCAGCGCGCGGATCGAGGAGCAAGCCAGCAGCAGTGCCGAAAAGCTCGCGTGGATCGAACAGGCGCGTGAGCAATTGGCGCTGCAGTTTCAGTCATTGGCGAGCGCGATCATGGAGCAGAAGTCCGAACGCTTCGCCGCGCAAAACGTGGAACAGGTCGGTCGCATACTGGAGCCGCTGCGCGATCAGATCAGGATTTTTCAGACCGAAGTCAACGAGTCCAGACGCCAGGAGGGCGAGCAACGCGCCGTGCTGCGATCCGAGCTGGAAGCATTGCGTGGGATGAACCAGCGACTCGGCGAAGAAGCCTTGAACTTGACCCGTGCCCTGCGCGGCGACTCGCGCGCCCAGGGTGCCTGGGGTGAACTGGTATTGGAGCGACTACTGGAATCCGCCGGGTTGGTCAGCGGCCGCGAGTATGAAACCCAAGTCAGCGTGGTCGACGAAAACCTGGCGCGTAAACGGCCCGACGTGGTGGTGCGGCTGCCGGAAGGTCGCGACGTGGTGATCGACGCCAAAGTGTCGTTGACCGCCTACGAAAAAATTGGCGGTTGCGATGATGCCGCAGCGCGCGGCGTGCTGTTGGGTGAGCATGTCGCGTCGATGCGCAAACATCTCAATGATCTGGGCGAACGCAAATACAGCGAATTGCCCGGCCTGCAAACGCCAGATTTTGTGTTGATGTTTGTGCCGGTTGAAGCCGCCTACCTGGATGCGATGCGGGCCGAGCCGACACTTTATGACCGCGCCCTGGAACGTGGTGTGGTGATAGTCAGCCCGGGCATGCTGCTCGGCGTATTGCGCACCATCAAGCACCTGTGGCGGGTCGAGGGGCGGCGCAACAATGCCCAACTGATCGCCGAACGTGCGGGTTTGTTGTACGAAAAATTCCGCGGCCTGTTGTACGACATCGAAGCGATTGCCAAGTCGATCGAAAACGCCGCAAAAACGGTGGATGATGCGCGCCGCAAACTGACCGGTCGGGGCAATCTGCTGCGGCAAGTCGAAGAACTGAAAAAGCTCGGAGCGCGTACCGACAAGGAACTACCACAAACCCTGCTGGACGCCGATTCGGCGCTGGCAGAATGCTCTGTCGGCGAAAACGACGATGCGGCGGGTAGTGCCAGCGCCGATTGAGGAATCAACCGGCACCGGGCTCCGGCGTTGCCACCGTCGCGTCGAGAAAATAAGCCTCCACTTCGCCCTGCAGCTTGACCAGAATCGGATTGCCGTGGCGGTCTCGAGATCGGCCATAGGCGACGCGAATCCAGCCTTCGGTCACCGAATACTCTTCGACATCGGTACGTTGTTGTCCCTTGAAACGAATGCCGATGCCACGCGCCAACACATCGGCATGATAGAACGGGCTTTTGGGGTTGACCGCCAGGCGGTCCGGAGGTGTTGCGCTCATCGATGGCAGTCTCGAAAAATGGAAATGGTTAGTGTTGGCGCGGCCAGCGTTAGCGTCGGCCAGTCGTTCATTCAGTGCGGGTTCGCGCCGGGGTCGCGGTATCGCTGTTGTTGTTGCCGTCGCCGCCGAATTGCTGGAGCCAGCGTAAGGCATCTTGGCGAATGTGGAAAGTCTCAGCGGTCACGCCAAATTTGGTCAGCACGTGGACAAAGGTATTGTCGGGCACCTGCAGTTCCGGCTGTACCAGAATTGCCATCGCCACGTTACGCGGCCAAAGCGCCGAAATCTTTGCGGCCATCAATATTCGCTCTTCGGCCTTGGGCAGGATGTCGCTCGATGTGCAATCGATCAGCACGCCGGTGCCACCGTGCCGCGCCGTGGCGGAAATAATTTCCGGCACCAATGGCAGCACTTGCGCGCGCACCAGGTTGCTGGGCAAGTACACGATCAATTGCCGACCCAACCATTCGGTATCAAGAAGCCCCATGACCAGATTCAATTTTCCATCAAAGCGCACAGCGACTCACGATCCGCAGCATGCAGAAAACGCTTGGCCTTGGCACGCAAGGATTTTCGGTTGAGGGTAGCAAGCATATCGCGCACATCACGGATACTGTTCGGGTGCATACTGAAATCGGTCAAGCCAAGCGCGATCAGCAGCGGTGTGTACAACGGGTCGCCGGCGATTTCGCCACAGATGCTGATCGGGCAGCGGGCACGGTGGGCGCCATCGAACACCAGAAACAGTGTGCGAATAAATGCCGGGTGCAGCGGATCATAGTGGTTGACCACGGCCGCATTGTTGCGATCAGCGGCCAGTACGTACTGCGCCAGATCGTTGCTGCCGATGGCAAAGAAGTCGGCGATGCGCGCCAGTTCATTGCAAATCATCACCGCCGCCGGAACTTCAATCATCACCCCCAGCGGCACTTGGTCGGACATCGGCACTTTGCTGGCGCGCAACTCGGCCATGCAGGATTCCAGCAGCGATCGCGCCGCTCGTACCTCCTCAACCGCGGACACCATTGGCAGCAAGATTCGGACCGATCCGAACGCCGAAGCGCGCAGCATGGCGCGCAATTGCGTGGCGAATAATGCGCTGCGCTGCAACGATAGTCGGATGCCGCGCAATCCCAAAGCGGGATTTTCCTCTTGGCTGATCTCCAGCGGCCCGCCAACGGTTTTGTCCGCACCCAAGTCCAGCGTGCGCAAGGTCACCGGTTTGTTGCCCATGCTGATGACCGCATCGCGATAGACCCGGAACTGCTCTTCTTCCGATGGCAACTCGCGGCGACGCATAAACAAAAACTCGGTGCGAAACAGTCCAATGCTGTCGGCGCCGGCACGGGCGGCCAGCACGATGGTTTCGGCATCATCGGCGTTGGCGTGTAGACGGATGACGTAACCATCACGGGTCTTGGCGACACCGGCTTTCTGCCGGGAACGGCGGCGTTCGGTGCGCTCAATTTCCTTCTGCTGACTGCGAAAGCGGGTGAGGTCGATGGCATCGGGCTGCACAATGAGCGAGCCATGATCGGCATCCAGCAAAATCAAATCGCCATCGTGAATTTGCGCCAGTGCCCCCTTGACCCCGCAGACCATCGGCATCCGAAAACTGCGCGCCAGAATGGCGGTGTGCGAATACGGGCTACTGGCGGTGGCAACCACACCATGCAGTCCCTGATACTGCAATTGCGCCAATTCCGCCGGCGGCAAACTTTCGCACACCAGGATTTCGCCATCGGCGCGAACCCGCCGATCCGGTTCCGCACCACCGCGCTGCAAGGCGGCAAAAACGCGCTGCACAACGTGATCCAGGTCGTCACGGCGCGCTCGCAAATAGGGATCTTCGATGGCATCGAAGGCCGCCGCCAACTGGTCGCGTTGCCGCTTCAGCGCCGCCGTGGCGTGCAAATGTTCGGCGCGGATCAGGGCGACCACGCCATCGGTAAAATCGGGATCGTCGAGGATCAGCGCATGCGCTTCGATGATCTCGACCAGGTCACGGGCCAGCGCGCCGGACAAGCGCTCGCTCAACGATTGCAATTCCTGGCGAGTGGTATTCAGTGCGGCTTCAAACCGTTTGGTTTCATTCGGAATCGCCGCGTCGTCGATCAGGTCGGCTTCGATCTCCAGGTTGGCCGAATAGACCACGCGCGCCCGACCCAGCGACAGACCACCGGATGCTTTGGACCCTTGCCATTGTGATCGCATCGCGTCACCTCTCCTTTTGCCGACAGCGACGGAAATTACTCGCCTTCGTCGAATTTCCGTTCAAACAGGTCGATCACCGCAGCCATCGCTGCGGCTTCATCACTGCCATCCATGCGCACGCGGATCAGCGTGCCTTTGCCGGCCGCCAGCAGCATCAAACCCATGATGCTCTTGGCGTTGATCTCGCGGCCGCGGCACAACAGAAACGCGTTGGACTGGAAGCCCGAGGTCAGCTGTACCAATTTTGCCGAAGCGCGGGCGTGCAGGCCGAGCTTGTTGCTGACGACAATATCCTGCTCAACCATGGTCGATGACCACGCCATTGCGCGCACCGACGCTAGCGGTATCGACCATTTCGTCCAGTGGTTGCTCGGCGTAGTTCATTACCCGCAACAACATCGGCAGGTTGACGCCGGCGACGCGCCGCGTTGGGCAGGCCAAATTGCCCAGTTGCGCCGCGACATTGCTCGGTGAGGCGCCGAACAAATCGGTCAAGATCAACACTCCAGCACCCTGGTCGATTTGCCGAATGGCAGCGGCGGCCCGCGTCACCACATGGTCGATCTCCTCGCCAAACGCCGCTTCGACCGCGGCCGTTTTCAGCGGCAACGGGCCCAGCACGCCACGGACCGCACCCAGCAGCGCCGGTCCGACGCCGGAGTGGGTGAGCAACAAGACGCCGACGCTCATTCCAGCTCTCGATGAAAAGTCATGATGTTTTCTCGTGTTGCGGCGGCAGCGGTGCCCCGAAAACTTTCAGCGAGGCGTTCGACCAGGTAAACCGAACGATGGCGACCACCGGTGCAGCCAACGCAAACGGTGATGTAACTGCGTTGTTCGGCCTCGAAGCGCGGCAGCCAATGGCCGAGGAGCTGGCGTATCTGCTCGAAATACGCTTCCACATCGGGCAATTGGGCAAAGTACTCGCGCACCTTGCCATCCCGTCCGGACAACGGGCGCAGGGCCGGATCCCAATGCGGGTTCGGCAGACAGCGCGCATCGAAAACGAAGTCGGCATCGCTGGGCAGGCCGCGCTTGTAGGCAAACGACTCGAACAATAGCGTCAGCGTGCTGGCGTGATGACCAAACTCGCTGGCAAAAGTCCGGCGCAATTGGTGCACGTTCAAATCGGACGAGTCCAATACCCGATCGGCGATGGCGATCAGCGGCCGCAGTAGTTTTCGTTCCAGCGCGATCGCCTCGGCCAAGGCCAGGCCATCGTGCGAAAGTGGGTGTCGGCGCCGCGTGTCGGAAAAGCGTTTCAACAAAACCTCGTCGCGGGTGTCCAGAAACACCAGCTCATAACTCAAGCCACGGTGCGCAATCTCGGCCAGAATCTCCGGAAGACGCAGCAGGTCTTCGGCGCGATTGCGCACGTCCACACCGACGGCGATTCGTGGATTGCGCCCGGGTTGCGCATCGCGCACCGCCGTCACCAGCGCTGGAATCAGTGCGCTTGGCAGGTTGTCCACACAGTAGTAGTCCAGGTCTTCCAGCATCCGCAAGGCCACCGTTTTACCGGAGCCGGAAAGTCCGGACAGCACCAGCAATTGTTTGCGTTCTGCCGACGCAGGCGTTGCCGCAGCGTCGGTTCCAGCGATGCTCACCATGGGGTTTGCCTGCGCATCTGATGCGCCTGTCGATCAATGAAAGTCTGCGCCGGGTCAACCCCTTTGCCGCGCAAAATAAAGCTTCGGGTGGCGGCTTCGACCAGGACCGCCAGGTTGCGCCCGGGTCCGACCGGGATGGTGATCAACGGCACTTCGACATCCAGCACCGTGCGCGTGCTGGTGACACCGTGCAGGCGCGCCATGCCTTCGTTGGCATGAAGTTCTTCGAGCTTGCCCAGATGCACAATCAAGCGCAGGTACTTGTTGCGCTTGATGGCGGTGTCACCAAACATGTTGCGGACATTCAAGATGCCGAGCCCGCGCACTTCCAATAGGTCTTGCAACATTTCCGGGCAGGTGCCATCGAGCACATCCGGCGCGATCAGGGTGAACTCGGCGGCATCGTCGGCGATCAGTCGATGACCCCGGGTCAACAGTTCGAGTGCCAGCTCGCTCTTGCCCGCACCGGCATCGCCGGTGATGAGTACGCCAACCGAATACACCTCCATGAATACGCCATGCAACGAGGTGTTGCGAGCCAAAGCGCGCGAGAGGTGATACTGCATGTAGGTCAGCAATTCGTGGCCCGGCTTCGACGAGACCCAAACCGCTGTTCCGGATTCTTCGGCCGCTTCGCGCAAGTCGGCCGGAATCGCCTGGTCGCGGGTGATGACGATGGCAATCGGCTGATAGCCCATGATCTTGGCAATCGTGTCCCAGCGCTGGCGAGACTCGAGCGCGTCCAGGTATTTGAGTTCGTCAATGCCGACAATCTGTACGCGATTGGGAAAGATGATGTTGAGAAAGCCGACCAGCGAGGGCCGCCGTTGCAGGTTCTCGCCTTGCTCGATCAAGCGGTGCTCGCCACGCAATCCGGCGAGCCAGCGGAGCTTCAGTCGCTCGCCCAATTGATCAAAAATCTCGCGCGCGCTGATCTGACGAATCATGCAGGGACACCCGGCGGACGGTGGGAAAATAGCGCGTCAAGCATACTGCAAGCATTTTGCTGGCGGCGGATCACCAGCACGTCACGCTGCCAGCGCTGCCCAATCACGATGGGAATAAAAAACCGGATAGCGTCGATGTGATCGCGCTATCCGGTCGGCGGTGGCAATCGCCTGGGCGATTGCAGCGAAGCGATCAGGTACCCGTCTTCAGTTCGTTGCCTTCATCGCGATGATGGTCGCTCACTTTTTCTTTGTGCTTGCGCACCTGCGCGTCCAGTCGATCGGCCAAGCCATCGATGGCAGCGTACATGTCACTGGCCGAGAACTCGGCGTGGAATCTTTTTTGGGACGCATTGATCGTCGCTTCCACGCGGTGATCGATTTTGTCGAGGTGCATCACCACATGCACCGAAATGAGTTGTTCGAAGTGGCGCTTGATACGACCAATTTTTTCATTGACGTAGTCCCTCAAGGCAGGGGTGATGTCGACGCCGTGGCCAGTCAATTCGATTTGCATGGTGCAACCTCCCGCGTGGTAGGGGTGCCGTGGCACCCGTGGTCGGGCCAGCGTTGTGCTGGCACGTATGGCAATGTGTATGCGTTGAAACTTGGGGCGGAAAAGGTGGCGATCAAGGGGCAGTGGGTCAACCCATTCGGTAGCGGTCCGTGGAGGCGGGAATGTTCATGGCTTCCCGGTATTTTGCCACGGTACGACGGGCAATGGCGATGCCATCGCGATTCAGTTGTTTGGCCAGAGCGGCGTCGCTGAGCGGGCATTTGTGATCCTCGGCCGCGATCAATTTGTGCATCATCGATTGAATCGCGATGGCGGAGGCTTCGCCGCCTTCGCTGGTGGATACGCCGCTGGAGAAAAAACGTTTGAGCTCAAACACGCCCCGCGGTGTATCCATGTACTTGCGCAGGGTGGCGCGGGAAATGGTGGATTCATGCAAGCCGAGTTCTTCAGCCACTTGGCGGAGGGTGAGCGGGCGCATGGCTTGGGGGCCATAGTCAAGAAATGCGCCTTGCTCGCGGAGCACGCATTCGCCTACCCGCAGCAAGGTTTCGCCGCGTTGCGCCAAACTTTTCACCAACCAGCGCGCCTCTTGCAGGTGGCCACGCAGATATTTGCCAGTATCGCCTTGGGACTGCGCTGCCAGTTGCTCGTAATGGCGGTTGATCGAAATCGCCGGCACCGAACTGTTGCTGAGTTGCAGTCGCCAGCGGCCGTTCTGCTTGCGGGCAATCAGATCGGGAACGATATAGTCGTCGCTGCTGGCGGCGCGCTCACCGGGCCGCGGGTTGAGCGAGCGGATCAAGCGGAGCGCCGACTGGACTTCCTGCTCACTGACTTGCAAGCGCACCGCCAGCTCGGCGATTTGCGCTTTGGGCAAGTCTTCCAGATGTCTTGCTACCAGAATCATTGCCAGACTTTGTGCCGGGTGGGCGGGCTGATCTTCCAGTTGCCGGGTCAAACACTCACGCAGATCGCGACTGGCAATGCCCACCGGCGTGCATTGCTGCACTTGCCTCAGGACCGCTGCCAGTTCGTCTTCTCCAGCGCGAATCTCCGGCAGCAAAGCGGAGCGCAATGCGGCCATCGATTCGCGCAGGTAACCATCGTCATCGATGGCGTCGATCAGCACGGCGGCAATGGCGCGATCCCGCGCGCTCTGGTGCATCAGGCTGACCTGTTGGCGGAGGTCGCCGCGAAGATCAAAGGCGCCGCTGGTGCGCGCCTCCCAACTGGTTTCATCATCCGGGTCCGGATGGCTGCGGACTTCCGTCCAGTCGGCAGTTTCGTTGAAGGTTTCCAGGTCCAGGGCGTCGTCGATTTCAATTCTCTCGACGCCATCATCGCTGGCCTGCTCACCCGCGTCGGTGGTTTCCAAGAGTTCTGCGTCGGCGGCCGGATCGGCGTCTTCGGTGCGCTCCAGCAAGGGGTTGGATTCGATCAATTCGGTGAGTTCGGTCTCCAGCTCCACCGTGGACATGGCCAATAACCGAATCGCCTGAGTCAGCTGAGGGGTCAGCTTCAGACTTTGGTTCAGCCCCATGGTCAGAGCAGTTTTGACCAAGACTCGAGTCCTCGGTGACAGGGTCATGCGGCGCGGCGCAAGCAATAATCGTTCCAACAACTACTGACCCGATTTTACGCGACTTGGGCAAATTGGGAAGCACCGCCTGAAGCCACCGCGAAACCACCGCGAAACCGCCGAGGTAGCGCCCCTGGCGACGGCTTTTTGGCCAGCGCCGCCGCAGACCGACGCGGCCGGGCCGCCGCAAGGGTTGCCATGCGGTTGCCTCAGCGCCGCTTTTGCAGCAGCACCACGATGGCGCCGCCACCGCCATCGTGGTGGCGCGCCGAGCGGAACGCCAGCACATCTTTACGCTGGCGCAGAATGCGATCCGCGAGCAACTTCAACACCGGCCCCTCACCCTTGGAATGCCTGCCTTTGCCGGTGATGATCTTGACGCAGAGGTGGTCGGCGTCGATCGCCGCATCAATAAACTGGTGAATGACTCGGCGCGCCAGTTCTGCGCTCATCTGGTGCAAATCAATTTCCTCGCGCACGCTGAATTGACCGCGACCCAGTTGCCGTAGAACGCGCTGATTCAACCCGGTTTTCAGGTAGCGCAGCGGTTCGGCGGCATCGGCGTCGAGATAGTCGGGCAGGGGATGGAGCAGTTCTTCGCAGACGCGCTGATTGTCGCGCCGGGTTTGTGCCGGGTCGGGCGTCGGCGGCGGCGCCCGCAGCGCCAGCGATTCGCTCGGTAGCTGCCGCACCTTGCCTATGGCGGAGCGGAACAAATCGGCATCTTCGGCGTTGATTTTTGGATTACGCGGCATGCCGACGAGCTTTGGCCAAATGGGGCCGGACTGTAGCAGCTGACCAACCCATTCCCGAATGCGGATCGCAGGCGCCGAATTCGCTTTTCAGCGGTGCCTTGAATACCATGGCGGCCATGTCAAACATCGTGATCGCGACCGCCCGCAAGCGCCACGCCAAGCCACCAAGCGTCAGCTCAATCTACCGCACGTTGGCCGCAGTCAGGGGCTACCGATGATGGTTTTGGCTTGGATCGGCGCGCTGCTGATCGGGCTCAGCCTGGGCTTGCTCGGTTCCGGCGGATCCATCATTACCGTGCCGGTTTTGGTCTATCTGGTGGGTCAACCGGAGAAGTTGGCAATCACCGGCGCGCTCGCCATCGTCGGCGGCATCAGTTTGTGCGCGGCACTGCCGTGGTCGCTGAAAGGCAACGTTGATCGCCGCAGCGTGCTGTGGTTTGGCTTGCCGGGAATCGTTGGCTCTTGGTGTGGTAGCGCTGGTTCGCAATTCTTGTCCGGCGGCGTGCAGTTATTTTTGTTTGCTCTGGTGATGTGGGTGGCGGCGCTACGCATGTTCCAGAATCCTCCGGCGGTCGGTCGGGTAGGGGCTCGGCGACGTTCGCGAATCGTGCTCGATGGCGTCTTTGTCGGCGTGGTTACCGGTTTGTTGGGGGTCGGCGGTGGCTTTCTGATTGTGCCGGCGCTGGTGTTGCTCGGCGGCCTTGCCCTGCCGATTGCCATCGGCAGTAGTCTCTGGATCATCGCCATCAATGCCTGGAGTGGGTTTATGGCGCATGTCGTGGTGCTCGACAACGTCCAGCAGGCCCTGGATTGGTCGCTGATTGCGTTGTTTATTGGTCTCGGCAGCAGCGGCGCGCTGATCGGCCAGCGGTTGGCCGAAGCCCTGCCACAAGCCCAACTGCGCCGCCTGTTTGCCAGCTTCCTGGTGGTGATGGGCGGGTACATGGTTTGGCATACTTTGCCCGGATTACTAGGCCAGTGAGGAACTGAAAGCGCATGCCAGCCCTGATCCAGCCATTCTTCCATGGTGCCAGCCACACCTGGACTTACGTAGTCGCCGACCCGCTGCACAAACGTGCGGCGGTGATCGATCCGGTGCTCGATTTCGATGCCCCGTCTGGCCGCACGGCGAGCACCGCCATCGCCGAAGTGGAAGCCTGGCTGCAGCAGCAAGGCCTGGTGCTGGACTGGATTCTGGAGACCCACGCGCATGCCGACCATCTGAGCGCCGGGCATTGGCTGAAACAGCGTCACCGATCAGCACAAATCGGTATCGGTGTTGGCATCTGTGCCGTGCAAGAACATTTTCGTCCGTTATTCAACCTGGGCACCATGGTGGTGGACGGATCGCCTTTTGATCGACTGTGGTCCGATGCCGACCGCTTCCAGATCGGCGCCATCGAAGCGCAAGTGATCAGCACCCCCGGCCACACCAATGACAGCGTCAGTTACCTGATCGAAGACGCGGTGTTTGTCGGCGACACCTTGTTGATGCCCGACAGCGGCACCGCGCGTTGTGATTTTCCCGGCGGCGATGCGGGCAAGCTCTACGCTTCCATCCAGCGTCTGTATGCGTTAGCCGAAGCCACCCGCGTTTTTGTCTGTCATGACTATGGTCCGAATGGGCGACCAGTGGCTGGCGAAACCAGTGTTGCCGATCAACGCCAAAACAACACCCAGCTGTCGGACGGCGTAAGTGCTGCGGACTTCATGGCCCGGCGGCGTGCCCGCGACGCCACCCTCGATGTGCCGACATTGCTGTTGCCTGCCATCCAAGTCAACATTAACGCGGGTGCTTTGCCCGCGCCCGAAGCCAATGGCATCCGCTATCTCAAGCTGCCGCTGGATGCGTGGTAACCGGGTGTCCGCAGCAATCACCTCAGCAGCAATCACCGACAGCGGTCTTGTTATCGCTCCCAGCCACTACCAAAACACCCACGCCATGCACGACATCAAGATCCCACCGCGCTGGGCGCCCATTCTGGTAGCTGCCCTGATGTCCGGGATAATGTCGGCGATGGTTGCTTTGATCAGTACCATTCGCGGCTTTGGATGGGCGAACCATTTATTATTTGAACTGTGGCTGCGCGCCTGGAGTGTGTCCTGGCCGATCGCTTTTGTCGTGCTGGTGCTGGTGGGTCCGTCGATCCAACGCTGGGTGGCGCGCCATACCGAAAATTCGCCATAGTCATTTCGCCAGCCAAAGGAAATTCCATGGACCTCGCCGATCACATTCCCAACTTGCTGCGCCCCGACGAACGCCTGCTGATTGGCGGCAGGGTGGATGCCGACGGCCTCAACGCCGCGCGCGCCGAGGGGGTTACCCAGGTCATCGATTTGCTGCCCGAGCTTGAACACTGCGGCTTCGATGAGGCCGCGGCCGCCGCCCGCATCGGCCTGGCTTATGTCAATTTGCCCATCACCGGTGCCGCCGACCTCAGCCGCGAAAATGTGCTGGCGTTTGATCGCTTGCTGGCACCGGCAGATCCAGCGTGCCGGTTGGTGCACTGCGCCAGCGGCAACCGCGTTGGCGCATTGTTCGCGCTGCGTGCTGGCTGGTTGCAAGGTTTGCCATTCCCCCGTGCCATGCAGATCGGCCGCGACCATGGCTTGACCAAACTCGAGCCGGTGGTCGCCCAGTTGCTGACCCACGGATCGCCCTGAGCGCTATGCTCGGGCACCACCAACCAACAATGCAATCGATGACCATGCCGAAACCGATAGCGACGCCAGCGCCCTCAACCGTGATCGCGCCGAGCCTGTTGTCGGCGGATTTTGCGCGCCTGGGAGAAGAAGTACGGGCGGTCCTCGGTGCCGGCGCGGACTGGATCCATTTTGATGTCATGGACAACCATTACGTCCCCAATCTCACCATCGGTCCTTTGGTCTGCGAAGCCATTCGTCCGCACGTTGCAGGGCATCTGATCGATGTCCATTTGATGGTGGAACCGGTGGATGCACTGGTGCCATTGTTCGCCAAGGCCGGAGCCGGGCTGATCAGTTTTCACCCCGAGGCATCGCGGCATATTGATCGCAGTTTGGGTTTGATCCGCGAGCAAGGTTGTCAGGCCGGGTTGGCGCTCAATCCCGCTAGTCCGCTGAATTGGTTGGACCACACCATGGATCGACTCGACCTGATCCTGCTGATGTCGGTCAATCCGGGGTTTGGCGGGCAGACGTTCATTCCCCACACCTTGCAAAAAATTCGGCACCTGCGCCAGCGGATCCATCAGTATCACGCCGATACCGGTCGCTGGATTCGGTTGGAAGTCGATGGCGGCATCCATCCGGCCAACATCGCGGACATCGCTGCCGCCGGAGCCGATACTTTTGTCGCCGGGTCGGCGATCTTTGGCCAACCCGATTACCGAGCGGTGATTGCGGCCATGCGCCAACAAATTGCTGGCGTCCGTTGATGGTGGCTACTGCGTGACACCCGAGTTGATCCGCAATCCCCGGTACGCAAAGCCGTGCGCGGATCGAGCGGGAGCGAATCTCAGCTGTATTTCGCCAACAGTCGAATCTTTTCCGCGAGCCTGCGGCGACGCTCCGGCTGCGTGCCGGTAGCCGAGATCGCCGCTTCGAGGTCGCTGGCGATCAGCGCAAAAAAGGCGCGATCCAGCGCGTGGCGTGCCGCCGACAACTGCTGGGCCACGGCATCGCTGGTTTGATTTTGTTCGATCATCCTGATGACACCGCGGACCTGGCCTTCGACGCGCCGTAGCCGCAGCAACACGGCGCCGACGTCTGGCGAGTTGGCAGAGGTCAATGCAGGCGACAATTGGGTTTTGGCAACCCGTTTGCGCTGGGTAACCACCAGGCGGGCGATTTTCTTGCTCATTTCGGTTCCCTGTAGTGCATCGGATGAATGGGAGAGTTCGCGACCGATCCAACCGCACTTGTGGCGATGTGGTCGTCGCGGCAAGGGACCGCTGAAGCGGAGCCGGTATTACAAAAAAGCTGCAAGACGCGGCAGTCGCCCAGTTCCAAGCTGCATAAAGATTACATAATATACATTAGACGCACTATTCCAGTTCGATGCCGGTAGCGCAATGCCAAGGTTATGATTGCCCACCCATCGGTTCCATCCCCCGACACACTTCCAACCAGGCGCCAGCGCTTATGTCCGCACCCATCACCATCGTTGGCGCCGGCCTGGCCGGAGCCTTGTTGGCCACTTTGCTGGCGCGCCGAGGACTTAATGTCGCGGTCATCGAACGCCGTGCCGATCCCCGTCGTGTCGGCTATCAGGGCGGCCGCTCGATCAATCTGGCCTTGGCCGAACGCGGCCTGCATGGTCTGCGGCTGGCGGGCCTGGAAGCCAACGTGATGGCACAGGCGGTAATGATGCGCGGTCGCATGATCCATGAACTTGGCGCTGATCCGTACCTGCAACGCTATGGTCGCGACGATAGCGAAGTGATCTGGTCGGTGGGCCGCGGCCAGCTCAACCTCAGTTTGATCGAGGCCGCCGAGGCGGCCGGTGCCCAGATCACTTTCGATGCGGCGCTGGTCGCGGTCGATTGGCGTCAACAGCGCTATCGCTGTCAAGGCAGTGATGGGGTGATTCGGGAGCAGGAGTTCCATACGTTGATCGGCGCCGATGGCGCCGGTTCGGCGTTGCGCGCGGCGATGCAAATCGAGCGCCCCAACCCCGAGCACTTCGAGCCGCTGGGTCATGGTTACAAGGAACTCGCCATTCCGGCCACGGCCGCCGGTGGTTTTCAGATCGATGGCAACGCGCTGCATATCTGGCCCCGCGGCGGCTACATGCTGATCGCACTGCCGAACGTCGATGGCTCGTTCACGGTGACCTTGTTTTTGCCGAACAGCGGTGCCGTCAGCTTCGAGCAACTCTGGCATCCGATGGCGGTGCAGGCGTTCTTTGCCCAGCAGTTTCCCGATGCCCTGCCCTCGCTGGCCAATCTGGTTGCCGATTTCACCGGCCATCCCGTTGGCATGCTCGGCACCCTGCGCCTGCAAAATTGGCACCTCGACGGCCGCGCCCTGTTGCTTGGCGACGCCGCCCACGCCCTGGTGCCGTTCCACGGCCAAGGCATGAACTGCGCCTTTGAGGACTGCGTTGCGCTCGATGCCTTATTCAGTGAATCCACCGATCTGCCTGCCGTCTACGCCGAGTTTCAGGCGCGCCGCCAGCCCAATGCCGAAGCGATTGCCGATATGGCGCTGGAAAACTATGTCGAGATGCGCGATGCCGTGGCCGATGCGCATTTTCATTTCATCAAACAGCTCGAACGACAACTCGCCGAACGCCATCCAGGCCGCTTCGTACCGCGCTACAGCATGATCAGTTTCCGCCGCGTGCCGTATGCCGAAGCCCAAGCGCGCGGCGCCATTCAAGCGAACCTGATGGAGCAACTTGGCGCTGGCAAACAACGCCTCGATCAGATCGATATGACACTGGCCGACCGCCTGATTGAAGACCGGCTGGCGCCGCTGTAAAACCATCCTGCACACCGCCGCGGAAAACCGGGAATTCGGGGCGCCGCGCCGGCCTGAGCAAACACCTGACCAGCACCCGGCCGACCGTGACCCTCGCCGCCGTGGTTGGTAGCGCAATTGAAAATGCGCCACCAAGGCCGATGCAGAAGCCGTCAGCGCGCGATTAACGGATTGTGCACCTTGAGTCTTGGAAACCGCGAAAAATCGCGATCCATCGTCCACAGCTCGCGCACGCCGTGACTGAGGCAGATGGCAGCGATGCGGGCGTCGTGGACCATGGCGCCGCTGATGCCGGCCTTGAGAATGAGCGATGCGAGCAATTCAAAATGGCCCGGCGATTCGCCGATCACCTGAACGCTGGGCGACGCCAGCAACGCGGCGATCATGCCGAGCGCTTCGCTGGGCGTCGACGGGACTTTGAAACGGTTGTGCGTAACCACACCAAAAAATTCATGCACACACGGCCACGGCAGCGCCCAAGCCTCGCGTCCTTCGACGATGGGACGGATTGCCGCCACTGCCTGGTCGCGCCACGGGCTATCGTATTGATGCGCGTAGACAAGCAAATTGGTATCCAGCGCGATCACCGCTGGTTGATCTCGCCCAACACTGCACGTAAGCCCCCGGCGTTTTCGGCGGCATCGGTCAGCCAACCTCTGCCACCAAAGACCGGTTCGAATCGAAACGTTGACGGCTCGCTGCGTTTTTGAATGGCCAGCCGCAGTCCCTCTTCGACCAACGCTTTGAAGCTCATCGCATCGCGGTGCTGGATGATGCGTGCGCGCGCCATCAAGTCGTCCGATACTTCGAGTGTGGTTTTCATGGATTCACCGTATTGCATGATATGGGTGACCCGTATTCTACGCCGACGCCAGCACCGCGTTGGGTGCCCGGGCAGTCGACGAGTGGACAGCGGTCGTCGCCATTGCTGGCTTGGCATTTCTTTGCTTACTTTGGGGGAAAACCCTCAGCAAACGCTTGCACATGGCGATTTGAAGCGGCCTAATGCGGCCATGGACATATCCCGCAGTGATCGCGTTGGGCAGAATCCTTGGCCATTCGTCGCCATTGTGCTGGGCGCGCTCGGTTTTTCGTGGCAAAGCCCGGCAGCCGAGCTGACCGGCGTGGCGCGTATCGGCGCGGTGCCCGGCGACGAATTCGGCTATGCGACCGTGCTGGATACCGAGCGCTTGGTGGTGGCCGCGCCAGGTGAAAGTGGTCGCGCGGGTGCGGTTTATATTTTTGATTGCAACGTGACACCGTGCGCGCAAACCGCGCGACTGGCAGCGCCGATCAGCATTCCCAATCAAGCGTTCGGTGCCGCGTTGGCGCTGTCAGCAAATACCCTCGCTATTGGTGCACCCGGTAGCGGCAGTGGCGCCGCACAAGCCGGTGGCACGGTTTACGTTTACACCAGCAGCGCGCCCGGAAACTGGGCATTGCAGGCGACCCTGTTGCCAACCAGTGTGCAGGTTGGTGATCGCTTCGGTAGCGCCTTGGCGCTGTTGAACGACACTTTGTTGGTCGGCGCCGAGGGCGATGCACAAAATCGCGGCGCGGTGTACGCATTCAACCGCAGCGGCAGCATCTGGACGTTTCCCACGCAACTGCTGGCAGCCGATGGCGTCGCCAATGACGGCTTCGGTGCCGCCGTTGCCTTGAGCGCCAGCCACGCGCTGGTCGGCGCGCCATTTGCCGGCGATGTCGGTGTCGGTGCGATCTATGCGCATGGTGCCGCTTATGTGTTTGATCGGGTCACCCCGAGCAGTTGGAGTTTGGCCACCGTGTTATTGGCGCAAACGCCGCAAGTCGGCGATGGGTTTGGCTTCAGCGTGGCGTTGAATGCCAGTCAGGCGTTGGTTGCCGCACCGTTTGCCGGACTGGAAGCCGGGCGAATCAGCGTTTTTGATGATCTGGGCGTGGGCTGGGCGGCGTCCGCCGAGATCAGCAGCGTGACCGCCACCGCAGGCGCACGGCTGGGCTGGTCACTCGCCTTGAACGGCGCCACGCTGATCGCCGGGGCGCCGTTTCAAGCGCTGGTGCCGGGGGCCAACTGCGGCAGCGTGGTGCGCTTCGAGCACACCACGGCGTGGACCGAAGGCGCGCCGCTGACTTTGCGCAGTCCCAGCCCGGGCGACCTGGGCGGTTGGTCGGCCGCCGGTTTCGGCCTGCGTTATGCCGTCGGTCGACCAGGATTCGATCAGGCCAGTAGCCAGCATCAAGGCCAGGTCGCCTGGTTCGACTTTGCCGAGCAGTTGTTTACCGATGCTTTTGAGCTGACCGATCCGCTTTGTCAGTGACGCTGCCGTCTGTGACACCGCAGCAAGTTGCGGCGGTCGGCGCACCGGTCCAATTTTTCCATGCTAGTTTTTGCGATCACGAATGATCGGCCAGGCGGCGCGCAGATAAATCACCCCGGACCAGATGGTCAGCACCGCCGCCGTGCCCAGCATCCACTGCCCGAGTTCGTAAAATTTGACGCCGACCATGACGTGAAAATCGAATCCGGGCTGACGCCAAAGCAAAATCACGATCGCCACCATCTGCACGATGGTCTTGATTTTCCCCAGGCCGGCCACCTTCACCTTGCTGCGTTCGCCGATTTCCGCCATCCATTCGCGGAGCGCCGAAATGGTAATTTCGCGACCAACGATGATCGCGCAGATCACCGCCATCAGCGGGCTCGGATCGGCCTGCACCAACAGAAACAAGGTCACCGTCACCGTCAGCTTGTCGGCAACCGGGTCCAGGAACGCGCCGAACGCCGAGGTTTGACCGAATCGCCGCGCGATCCAGCCGTCGAGCCAATCGGTGATGGCGCCGACCGCGAACATCCCGGCCGCCACCAGGTTCGCGCCTTTGAACGGCAGATAGAAAGTGGCGACCAGAATCGGCACCAAAACGATGCGGAACATGGTCAACATGTTGGGCAGGGTCAGCAAGTGGGGGTGGCGTAGTTTCATTCGTGCAGACTGGCATAAATTCGCTCGGCGAGCGACCGCTCGATACCCACCACCCGGCAGAGCTCTTCAACGCCAGCGGCGCGCACCCCGGACAGCCCGCCGAAATGCTTGAGCAGGGCCGCGCGACGCCGGGCGCCGACGCCGACAATTTCTTCCAACGTACTGATCGTGCGCTGCTTTTCGCGGCGCGCACGGTGCCCGGTAATGGCAAACCGATGGGCTTCATCGCGAATCGCCTGGATCGCGAGCAGGCCCAGACTATCGGTACCCGGCCGCTTGCTCTGCCCGCTTTCGGCGAACACCAGTTCTTCCCAGCCGGCGCGTCGATCTGGCCCTTTGGCGACGCCGACGACGAGCACGCCGGCCACGCCCAACTCGCCCAAAGCCTGCACTGCCTGTTGCACCTGACCCTTGCCACCATCGATCAACAACACGTCGGGCAACTCGGCCTGCTCGCTTTGCAATCGCTTGAAGCGGCGTTCGATCACCTGGCGCATGGCCGCGTAGTCATCGCCACCGGTGATGCCGCGAATATTGAAACGCCGATACAGCGATTTGATCGCGCCCTCGGGGCCGGCCACCACACACGAGGCTACCGTGCCCTCGCCCATGGTGTGACTGATATCAAAACACTCGACCCGCCGCGGTGCTTCGTCCAGATCCAGCAGTTCGGTCAGCGCGTTCCAGCGACTGCGTTGGGTGCTTTCGCTGCCGAGATGCGCAGCCAGCGCAATTTCGGCGTTGCGCAAGGCTTGCTCGATCAGCCGGACGCGATCGCCACGCTGTGGACAGAGCAATTCGACTCGGTGGCCAGCACGTTGACTAAAACCCTCGGCAAACCAGTCGATATCGTCCACCGGGTGGCTGATCAAAACGCTGTGCGGCGCCGGTAGATCCGCATAGTGCTGGGTCAAAAAAGCCTCCAGCACGGCGCTTTCCGGCGTTCCCACCGGTGCCTTCAACAGCCAGTGGCGACTGCCCTGATTCATCCCTTCACGATAGAACAGCGCTTGCACCACCGCCCAGCCATCGCGCAACTGACAGGCCAGGATGTCGGCGTCGCGTTCGCCACCGGAGACGTACTGGCGCGCCTGCAATTGCCGAATGCGACCGATCTCGTCGCGATACCTGGCCGCGTTTTCGAACGCCAGCGCGGTGCTGGCGGCGGCCATTTTTTGCTGCAATTCCTCGACCACGGCGACCGATTGCCCCTCCAGAAACATCACCGCATGGCGCACGTCTTCGGCGTAATCGACGGCGCTGATGTAGGCAACGCAGGGCGCGCTACAACGCTTGATCTGATACTGCAAACAGGGCCGCGAGCGATGGCTGAACACGCTGTCTTCGCATTGCCGCAAGCGGAACAACTTGTGGATGCGTTCCAGGTTTTCGCGTACCGACAGCGTGCTCGGAAATGGTCCGAAATAGCGTCCTTTGGCAGTGCGAGCGCCGCGATGAAAGCGCAAACGCGGAAACGCCGCCCCGGCTTCCAAAAACAGATAGGGGTAACCCTTGGAATCCCGCAGCAGCACGTTGAAATGCGGTTTGAGCGACTTGATCAACTCGCATTCCAGGATCAATGCCTCGCTTTCGGTGCGGGTGACGGTGATTTCCATGCGGTCCACCTGGGACAGCATCAGCGCGATGCGCGGCTCCATCTGCGGCCGCGCGAAATAACTGCCGACACGCTTGCGCAGGTTTTTCGCCTTGCCGACATACAACACGCTGGCATCGGCGGCGAGCATCCGATAAACGCCCGGCGACGGCGTCAACTCACGGGCATAAGCGCGGCCATCGAATCCAGGCGACGGTTGCTCCGCGACCGCGCCAGCGCTGCGCGTTGCCGTAGCGCCGAGCCCGGTGCCCGCCACCGCCTACTCGCCTATCGGCAGATGCACCGCCTGCCCGGTCGCGGTGTCGATACGGACGATCTCGTGCGCGCCTGAATTGGCAATCCAGATCTTGCCTGGGGTCGCGGCAACCGCCGTCGGTTGCTGGAATCGGTAAGGCAGATTGATGCTCTTGATACCGCCGCCGCGTAGTGATAAAGCTTTTAACTTGTTGTTGTAAGTATCTGCTACCCAAAGGATTTGTCCGCCAGCATCGACACTGATTCCCATCGCGCCCTGGAGTCGCGCTTGCGCTGGCAAACCGTCGCTATCACCAAATTCCCAGGCATCGACACCGACCAAAGTGGTGCTGCGCCCATCGCTGCGCACGGCGCGAATCGACGAAGCATCGCTATCGGCAACGTACAAGACCTGGTCGGCGAAACTGAGCCCGCAGGGTCGGGCGAAGCTGGCCTGGCCGAACTCACCATCCTGGCGGCCGTGCTTGCCATTGCCGGCGGCGGGCAGCAAGCGGTTGCGCGATAAATCATAGTTCCAGATCTGGTTTTGCCCGGCCATGGCGATGAACAATTTCTCACCGGCCAGCGCCAGATCCCAAGGCGAACTGAGACTGACTTGCTTTGGATCGGCGTATTCCTGCGCCAGCGGATGCCCGAGATTGCCATTGCCGGCCAGGGTCTCGACTTCGCCGCTGATCAAGCGCACCCGGCGAATGGCGTGGTTGCCACGATCGGCGATGTAGAGCATGTCTTTGCTGATGACCATGCCCTGGGGATCGTTGAATGCTGCCTCCTCGATACCACCATCCAGATAACCGGCATTGCTGGAACCGATCTGCCGCAAAATGCGGCCGTCATGCGTGCATTCGAGAATCCGGTTATGGCCGGAATCGGCCACGAACAAGCTGTTTTGCGTCAACAAAATCTTGCCGGGAAAGCGCAGCGGCGTACGCGCTTCCGGGCGCGCCACCGGCAGATTCTGCGAATACTGCCGATTGCCATACAGGCTGGCCTCATCGAGCAACTCGTTGACGCGCTGATCGAGCGCGTCTCTATGGCCCTCGCCGCGCACCAAGCCGACGAATCCGCCTTGGCTGTCGATCACCGCAATGCTGGGCCACGCCTCCACGCCGTACTGGCGCCAAAGTTCGAAATTGAAGTCGTTGACCACCGGATGCCGGAGATAGAGCCGGTTGACCGCGCTCAACACCACACTCGACTGGCGCTCGGCATCGAAGTGCGGTGTATGCACGCCAAGCACACTCAGACTGTCGGCATAACGGTTCTCAAACCAGCGCAGGTCCGGTACCAGATGCAGACTGTTGACATTGCTCGCGTTGAAAAAATGCATCAGCACTACGCGACCACGCAAGTCTTCCAGTACCGGCGCTCGCGGTACGTTGACCCAATGGGCGTCCAGCGGCAGCGGCGGCGCCGGCGCGCGCGCGTTCACGCCCCACCTCGGGCGGTGCTAACCAGCAAAAATATGGTGCAGCACGACTCCGCAACAACCATCACCTACTCCAAGTGCAAGGCCCCCGCATTATGCAACCGCAGCAGATGTTTGGTCAGCCCCAGAACACCTTGCTCGATCAGTCCCAACGCCCGCTCGAAATCTGCCGCTTCGCCATAGTAAGGGTCCGGGATATCGGCGCCCGGGGAGCTGACGAAGTCCATCAGTAGCCGGATGCGGCCGACCGCATGCGGCGGCGCCTTGGCCCGCACGTCGCGGAGATTCTGCCGATCCATCACCAACAACAGATCGCCGCGCTGAAAATCGTCCGGCTGCAACAATCGGGATCGGTGCGCGGCCAATGCCAATCCATGTTGTTCGGCCAGCGCCTGCGCGCGCGGATCGGCCGGCAAATCCAGGTGATAGGCATGGGTACCACGCGAGACCACGGTGAACACCGAATCCAACCCATGCTGGACTAACTGGGCCCGTGCGACGGCTTCGGCCAAGGGCGACCGACAGATGTTTCCCATGCACACAAAAATAAGTCTATTCAATGCGTTACCTGCACATGATTACATTCAAGATGAGCTACGTTGATGATCGCGCACTCGCTGCTGCCGGCACCGCGTTCGACTGCGTGCCGTTGCTGCGCCAAGCGCGATCCAAACCGGATTATGACCGGACCCCGAGGTTTTGGGTTGCGCCACCGGCGTGGCTCGGTGAGATTCTCTGCCGTGCTCGCGGTGTGCTTGCCAGCCTGGCGACTTCACGCACATACTCAAACCCCGGCGCCTTGAGGAACTCACTTGAACTATCACCACGCCTACCACGCAGGAAACTTTGCCGACGTGCTCAAACATGTGGTGCTGATTGCGCTACTGGACGCGCTGAAAGGCAAACAGACGCCGATCGCCTATATCGATACACACGCCGGTGCCGGCCGTTACGACCTGGGTGGCGCCGAAGCGCAGAAGACCGGCGAGTATCGCGAAGGCGTCGAACGTTTGTTTCATATCGAGCGGCTGCCGACGCTGGTCCATGCTTATCTGAATCTGGTGCACTCGCAAAGCGCCCACGAGCCGAATCAGGACGCGCATTATCCCGGCTCGCCGTTGATCGCCGCCGCCTTGTTGCGCGCCACCGATCGCTTGCAGCTCTGCGAATTGCAGGATCTCGAATTCGCCCATCTGCGCGCCTTGTTTCGCCAGGATTCGCGGGTAGCGGTGCACCAGCGCGATGGCTATCTGGCGCTCAACGCGCTGGTGCCACCAAAAGAAAAACGCGGTCTGGTGCTGATCGATCCGCCGTTCGAAGCGCAAGACGCCGAGTTCCGCTTGATCGAGCAAAGCGTGCTCTCAGCCCATGCCAAATGGCCCACCGGGGTCTACGCAATCTGGTATCCGATCAAGCTGCGGCAACATGTGATCCCATTTCATCGTTGGCTCAGCCACAGCGGTTTGCGCAAAGTGCTGGTGGTCGAAATGCTTTTGCATCCCGACAACTCGGCGCTGCGCCTGAATGGTTGCGGCATGGCGATCATCAACACTCCGTTTCGCCTCGATCACCAACTCGGCGAGTGCCTGCCAGTGTTGGCGGAACACTTGTCGCAGAGTCGCTTCAGTCAACAGCGGATGCAGTGGCTGGTGAACGATTAGCGTGAATCGGGACATCGGTTGGGGCGAGCGGCCGTCGCCGTTAAAACCCAC
This sequence comes from Lysobacterales bacterium CG02_land_8_20_14_3_00_62_12, assembly GCA_002785585.1. GTDB lineage: Bacteria > Pseudomonadota > Gammaproteobacteria > Xanthomonadales > Ahniellaceae > 0-14-3-00-62-12. The sequence goes on along the minus strand of PEUI01000041.1, from coordinate 646 downwards.
TACATCCACCACCCATCTACGCGCGGGAATGTTTTTCATCATCGTCGGCGCTTCGGCATGTGCAGCATGCAAATGCGCGCGGCACCCACCGACCCCGCCCGCAAGCGTTCAGTCCTGAGCCAGCCACTTGGGACTTCAATAGCCTTCCCGTTCCTGCAGGTGAGATAAGCCCATGAAGACCCGATCGCGGTTGTTCCACCCATTGGCAAAACTTGGCCTACTGGCCTTGACCAGTGTCGCCCTGGCGCTCGTCGGCTGCGTGCCGCCGCCGCTATTTGATCGCAGCGATGCCGCCAACCGGCTGGCGCCCTGGCAGGCGGCCCAAGCCCCGGCGATGGCAGAAATCGTGATCTGGGGTGGTGCCATCGTCAGCGTGCGCAATCTCGAGGCGACTACCGAAATCGAAGTGCTGGCCTATCCCCTGGATCAAAAACAGCGCCCCTTG
>PEUI01000041.1:0-176 GCA_002785585.1 Lysobacterales bacterium CG02_land_8_20_14_3_00_62_12 | reverse complement strand
TCATTGTGGTCCAAGACGGTTTCGTCGAGCCTGCCGACTTTCCCAGCGGCCGCTATCTCACCGTGAAGGGCAAGCTGTTTGGCACCCGCGAAGGCCATATCGAGCAAAGCCAGTACCGCTTCCCAATCGTGAAAGACGCCAAATTGCATGTTTGGCCGGTGGACTACTTCTACAAT
>PEUI01000258.1:2198-2354 GCA_002785585.1 Lysobacterales bacterium CG02_land_8_20_14_3_00_62_12 | reverse complement strand
GAGCATTAAAGCTGACAAGTGGATCCGTCGCATGGCCGAACAGCACGGCATGATCGAACCGTTCGAAGCCGGCCAAGTGCGCAGCAATGCCAGCGGCGGCAAGCTGATTTCCTACGGCACCTCGAGCTATGGCTACGACGTGCGCTGCGCCAACGA
>PEUI01000258.1:0-2166 GCA_002785585.1 Lysobacterales bacterium CG02_land_8_20_14_3_00_62_12 | reverse complement strand
TCGTCGATCCCAAACATTTTGACCCGGCGAGCTTCGTCGATGTCAGCGCCGATGTCTGCATCATTCCGCCGAACTCGTTTGCGTTGGCGCGCACGGTGGAATATTTCCGCATCCCGCGCAGTGTGTTGACCGTTTGTCTGGGCAAGAGCACCTACGCGCGCTGCGGCATCATCGTCAATGTCACCCCGCTCGAACCCGAGTGGGAGGGCCACGTCACCCTGGAGTTTTCCAACACCACCACCTTGCCGGCGCGCATCTACGCCAACGAAGGCGTTGCGCAGATGTTGTTCTTCGAAGCCGATGAAATTTGCGAAACCAGTTACCGCGACCGTGGCGGCAAATACCAAGGCCAGCGCGGCGTGACCTTGCCGAGAACCTGAGTTCGACCCGGCAATCATTGGGCACGGCGAGCGCGAGCGAAATGCCAAGCGTTGATTTGCGGGAGCGTTGATAACGCCTCGCGATGTGTTGCCGTTGTGGGAGCGCCGCTTGCCTCGCGATGCTCCGGCAAGCTGGACCATCGCGATGGTGCCTGTGGGAGCGCCGCTTGCGTCGCGATGCTCCGGCAAGCTGGACCATCGCGACGCTCCCACAACAGCTGTCGCCCGCAGAGGCGGCGAATATCGGGCCGATACCGCTATTTATCTTTTCATCGCGATTAAAGGATAGAATGCGCGTTCGCCCGCCGAGGGGCGCTGCGACTTTGCACCGTGGTGGAACTTATCGCCGGTGAGTGAAGCCAGGCTCGGCCGGTGTCCACCGAACGGCGCCCGCTCAATGTTTGAGGAGCAAAGCCGATGAATGCTGTCGTAAAAATGCAACCCGATTACAGAGTGGCCGACTTGTCGCTGGCCGATTGGGGCCGCAAGGAAATCGATATTGCCGAGCATGAGATGCCCGGTCTGATGTCGATCCGCCGCAAGTACGCCGCCGCCCAGCCGCTGAAAGGGGTGCGGGTGACCGGGTCGCTGCACATGACGATCCAGACGGCGGTGCTGATCGAAACGCTGAAAGACCTGGGCGCCAACGTGCGCTGGGCGTCCTGCAATATTTTCTCGACCCAGGACCATGCGGCGGCGGCGATCGCCAAGACCGGTACGCCGGTGTTCGCCTGGAAGGGCGAGAGCCTGGAAGAATACTGGGACGCAACGCTCGATGCGGTGAGCTTTCCGGGCAATCTGGGTCCGCAATTGGTGGTCGATGACGGCGGCGATGTCACCCTGCTGATCCACAAGGGCTTTGAACTCGAAAACGGCAGCGACTGGGTCAACACGGCTTCGGGCAGCCACGAAGAACAGGTGATCAAGAATCTGCTCAAGCGCGTCGCCAAGGAGCGCCCCGGCTACTGGAAGCAAGTGGTCAAGGACTGGAAAGGCGTCTCCGAAGAGACCACCACTGGTGTCCACCGGCTCTATCAGATGCTGGAGTCGGGCAAGCTGCTGGTGCCGGCGATCAACGTCAATGATTCGGTCACCAAGAGCAAGTTCGACAACCTCTATGGTTGCCGCGAATCGCTGGCCGATGGCCTGAAGCGGGCGATGGATGTGATGCTGGCCGGCAAGGTCGCGGTGGTTTGTGGTTACGGCGATGTCGGCAAGGGCTGCGCGCACTCACTGCGTGCTTACGGCTGCCGCGTTCTGGTCACCGAGATCGATCCGATCAATGCGTTGCAGGCGGCGATGGAAGGTTTCGAAGTCAACACCGTCGAAAGCAGCCTGGGCCGTGGCGATATCTACGTCACCACCACCGGCAACAAGGACGTGTTGACGCTGGAGCACATGCAGCAGATGAAGGACCAGGCGATCGTCTGCAACATCGGTCATTTCGACAACGAGATCCAAGTCGATCGCTTGAACCAGAGCGGCGCCAGCAAACTCAACATCAAGCCGCAGGTCGACCGCTACACCTTCAAGGATGGCCGCGCGATCTTCCTGCTGGCCGAAGGCCGCTTGGTGAATCTGGGTTGCGCGACCGGCCACCCGAGTTTTGTCATGTCCAACTCGTTCTCCAACCAGACCCTGGCGCAGATCGACTTGTGGGCGAACCAGGCAACCTACACCGCCAAGGTCTACATCCTGCCGAAGAAACTGGACGAAGAAGTGGCCCGACTGCACCTGGAAAAAATCGGCGTCAAGCTCACCGAGCTGACCCCCGCGCAAGCCGAAT
>PEUI01000084.1 GCA_002785585.1 Lysobacterales bacterium CG02_land_8_20_14_3_00_62_12 | reverse complement strand
GTACTCGGCGTTGGTAGTCATCCACTGGCGATACTCCTGACGGGTTGCGGTCGAACTGAGTGGCGAGAGTAATGGAGATTCACCGACGCTGTCCGCATCGCCGTGTCCGCAACATGCGCCAGCAACTTATGGAGTGTGCGGCATGCTGGGCTTGATGCCGACCTTGGCGGTGCTGGTGCTGGCCTTGTGGGCACTGGCCCTGGGTAGCCTGATTTTGTTGCCCACTTCAACCCGACACAGCTTGCTGGCGCTGCTGCTCGGTTTAGGGCTGATCGCTGGCGCGATTGGCTGGCTGTTGCCGCATCAAGTGCACTTTGCCGGTGTCTACGCCAGCATCGCCCTGCTCTCCATTCTGTGGAGAAGAGGCGCCATCCAGACTGCAATAGCGAGCTTGGTCCGCGACCTGCGCACACCGATTCAGGGCAGTTGGGAGTGCTGGCTGGGCCTGATCGTGCTTGGTTACAGCGCGACCGCGGCCTGGTTGCCCACCGTGCAATCCGATGACGTTGGCTACCACCTGGCCCTGCCAGCGCAATTGCTCGAACTGGGTTACTACCGGTTTGACGTCGACAGCCAGGTTTGGGCGGTTGCCGCCTGGTCCGGGGATATCGTGCAAGCGCTGGTGCAGGTGTTGGCCGGCGTTGAGTCGCGCGGTGCGGTGAACTCGTTGTGGCTGCTGATCGCTGCGACTCTGATCTGGCAAATCCTGGCCCTACTCAGGGTCGAAATCCGCTGGCGCTGGCTGGCGCTGGCGCTGTTCGCCAGTCAGCCGCTCAACCATGTTTTGATGCTGTCGATGCAAGTCGAGCTGCCGCTGGCTGCGGTGTTATTGGGCATTGCCACCTTGCTGCTAGAGCCAGATGCCGACAACAGTGCGCGACGACGTACTCTGGCCTGCGCCGGATTGGTCGGCCTGGCGCTGGGTCTCAAAATCAGCGCTCTGGTTTTTCTGGGGCCGCTGGGACTGTGGTTCTTGTGGCGGGTTCGTCCGCTGCCGTGGTCGGCCCTGCCATTGGCGCTGGTGCTGACCTTGGTGATCGGCGGTTCAAGTTATGTCTATGCCGCAATCCTCACCGGTAATCCGGTGTTGCCGCTGTTCGATGATGTCTTCCAGTCGCCGTTGTTCGCGCTGGAGCGGTTGGCGCATTCGACTTACCTGGGTCTGGCAAGTTGGACTGCCCCGTATGATCTGGTGGTCAACACGCACCGCTATTACGAGAGCCAAGACGGCGCCGCTGGTTTCCAGTGGCTCGCCCTGTTCGGCACCCTGTTGCTGGCTGCGCGCCTGCGTTCGGCGCGCGTTTTGCTACTGGTGGCTGGTGCCGGCCTGGTGCTGATGTATTTGCAGATGCAGTATCTGCGCTATCTGTTTCCGGCTTTGACACTGCTCTGCATACCGATGGTGCAGAGTTTGGCCGAACCCGTTGACGGTCGCTGGCAGCGCTTTCCGGCGGTGGCGCTGATTGCGCTGAATGTCGCCGCCATGAGTACCGGCAGCTGGCTGTTGGTGACACCGCCGCTTTCACGGTGGGCGCAGGACGGTACTGCTGCCGTGCACGAATTTCTCAGTGAAGTCGCGCCGGAGCGCTTGTTGCTCGGCTATCTGCGTGGCGCCTACGGGGAAAACTACGCAGTGCTTATTCCCAGTGGTGGCGGACCGATGCCTTATTACGCGGAAACCGCCGGCCACGGCTTTGCCGACACCTGGTATGACCCCAAGCTCAATGCCGCTGCGATCATCGCCAGCACCGATACGAGCGGCGCGGCATACCTGCGCTTTCTTGACGAGCTGGGCATCACCCATGTGCTGCTGCATCCGGCGACGGCGACGCCGGTGCAACTTGCGGCCATGCACCACAGCGCGGTGCTGGAACGTCGCGAAGGCAATGCCGCCTTGTATCGAATCATCCGGCCAGCGCTCATACCCCCTGGCGTACCCGCTCCGGATCAGGATCTCGCTCCCCAACAGTTGAGTTTTCAGGTCCCGTCCTCGGTACCGGGACCGATCCGAATGGATATGAACGCCGCGTTTCACTGCGCCAAGCCCGGTGACTTTGTTGCGGTGCAGATCGACGGTATGGCCCGCGGCCGACTGCGCAAACTGGAACACCAGTACCGAAGGTGTGCTGCCGACGGCAGCTTGAACTTTCAGTTGGCGGTTGCGGCGCCGATTGGCAGGACACGCATAAGCGCACGCCGGGCACAGCTTGCCGCCGCGCTGGCGGAATCGCCACTTCGCATTGTTCGCAATGCGTCAACCCTGAGCCCCGCGGTAGTTTGCTGCGGGCGCGCTGGATGCTGTCCTTGATGGTGGCGTCGATCTGATCCTGCACCGCGAATCGCCTGCCCAACCGGTAGCCATGATCGCCTCGGCGTTGTTGAATCGCTGCTGTCGGCCAGCATAGCGGCAGTGGCGACACATGGCGTTGGCCACCCACCCACCCACGCCGGCGGCTGGTTTTTGGTCTGCTGTACATAGCGCTCGGTCGCCTTGGCAATCAGGTACATCTCGTTCGCTTGCTCGGTGACGAAGCGCAGGCGGTTGGCAGCGTGCCCGCTGTTGCGCACTCCGCGCAGACCGTGCTTTACTTGGTGTGGGATATGCCTATATTGGTTTAATATCAACAAATGGATGTTGGATAGCATGATTACCGCGTCGCAATTGCGTGCTGCTCGCGCCCTGCTGAAGCTCGATCAACGGCAATTGGCCGCGCTGGCCGGGCTGTCGGTGCCAACCATTCAGCGGATGGAGACCAGCACCGATCTGGTCCGCGGCCAGGTCGATTCGCTGATGAAAGTCGTTACTGCGCTGAATCTGGCCGGCATCGAATTGATCGACCAGGGTGCCGATAGTCTGCACGGTGGTTGCGGGGTGCGACTAAAAGCCGAGGCCAGCGCTGGGCGCAGCTTGGCTGGTGCCGTGCAGGCGCGCCGATGACCGCAGTAGCCATGCTGATGTGGGTGGTCGCGGCCTTGCTCGCCACTGCCGTTTTGTCGGTGGCATTTAGCCGCACCGCAGCGGTCAGTCATTGGGTTTACAGCACCTGCGCCGTGCTTTGCGCCAGTGCCTTGGGTCTGCTGCTGGTGCATTTGCTGGGGTCGGGGGCGAGCACCAGTGGCTTGACCTTGCCGCTCGGTCTGCCTTGGTTGGGGGCGCATTTCCGGCTCGATGCGCTGGCCACCTTTTTTCTGATCGTGGTCAATCTTGGCGGCGCGGCGTCGAGCGTCTACGCGCTCGGCTATGGTCGGCACGAGAGCGCTCCGCATCGCGTGCTACCGTTTTACGCGGCGTTTCTGGCCGGCATGAATCTGGTGGTGTTGGCCGATGACGCGTTTGCCTTTTTATTGTGTTGGGAGTTCATGTCGCTGACTTCCTGGGCGCTGGTGATGACCCAGCATCGCGAACACGAAAACACCCGCGCGGCCTACATTTATCTGGTGATGGCGAGCTTCGGTACGTTGACTTTGCTGCTCGCGTTTGGCTTGTTGGCGGGGCCCGATGGCCACTATGGATTTGCTGCGATGCGCAGCGCGGTGCATACGCCGGCAGTATCCGCGCTGGTGCTGGTGCTGGTGCTGCTGGGTGCTGGTTCCAAAGCCGGACTGGTGCCCTTGCACGTTTGGCTGCCGTTGGCGCATCCAGCCGCACCGAGCCATGTCTCGGCGCTGATGAGCGGAGTGATGACCAAGGTGGCGGTGTACGGATCGGTGCGGATCATTTTTGATTTGCTCGGTGAACCTGCCTGGTGGTGGGGCATGCTGGTGCTGTTCCTCGGCGGCATCTCCACCGTGCTCGGGGTGATTTATGCGCTGATGCAGCACGATTTGAAGCGTTTGCTGGCTTACCACACGGTGGAAAACATCGGCATCATCTACATCGGCTTGGGGTTGGCGCTGGCATTTCAGACCAATGCGATGAGCGGTGCGGCAACTCTGGCGCTGACCGCTGCGTTGTTTCATGTGTTCAACCACTCGTTGTTCAAAAGCCTGTTGTTTTTCGGCGCTGGTGCGGTGTTGACTGCCACCGGTCAGCGCGACATGGAGCAGCTCGGCGGGCTGATTCATCGCATGCCGTACACCAGTTTTGCGTTTTTGGTCGGCTGTGTGGCGATCTCGGCGCTGCCGCCGCTGAATGGTTTTGTCTCGGAATGGTTGACCTTCCAGGCGATTTTGCAGAGCACCGATCTGCCGCAGTGGGGGCTCAAGATCATGGTGCCGGCGGTGGGCGGATTATTGGCGCTGTCGGCGGCGTTGGCAGCGGCCTGTTTCGTCAAAGCGTTTGGCGTCACCTTTCTGGGTCGGCCGCGCTCGGCGGCGGCAATGCAGGCGCACGAGGTGGATCGCTATTCGCTGGCGACCATGCTTGGTTTTTCGTTGTTGTGTTTGTTGGCCGGTATTTTGCCGGGTCTGGTGATCGACGCATTGGCACCGGTGACGATGTCGTTGATTGGCGCGCGGATGCCGGTGCAGTCGAGCATTCCCTGGTTGTCGATCATCCCGATCACCGCTGGTCGCAGTTCCTACAACGGCCTGCTGGTGTTCGCATTTATTGCGATGTCGGGCGCACTGGCGGCGTACGTGATTCATCGCTTTGCCTCGCGCGCCTTGCGCCGGGCGCCGGCCTGGGATTGCGGTTTCCCCGATGCCGATCCGGCGACGCAGTACACCGCTGGCAGTTTTGCCCAGCCGATTCGTCGGGTTTTTGGAGAGTTGGCGTTTCGCCTGCGCGAACAGTTGGATTTGCCAGCGCCGGGGGATATCCGGCCGGCGCGGTTTGTGGCCACGCTCGGTGACCGCATCTGGGAGTTGATGTATTTGCCGGTGGTCGGTGCGGTGCAGTTTGGTGCCGAGCAACTCAACCGGGTGCAGTTTCTTACCATCCGGCGCTACTTGAACCTGGTATTTCTCACCCTGATCACTTTGCTGCTGGTGCTGGCGATATGGCCCTGATCTACGCTTTGATGGTGCAGGCCATGCAAATGGTCCTGGTGCTGGCGTTGGCGCCACTGCTGACCGGCCTGGTGCGCAAGACCAAGTCGCGGTTGTTGCGTCGGCAGGGGCCGCCGCTATTGCAGCCCTACCGGGATTTGCTGCGGCTGTCGCGCAAGGAAGTGGTGTTGGCGGACAACGCCTCCTGGTTGTTTCGGGTGGCGCCGTATTTGATTTTTGCGGCGACTTGGGTGGCGGCCTCTTTGGTGCCGACGTTTGCCGCTGGGCTGATGTTCAACTGGGCCGCCGATCTGATCGCGATCATTGCGTTGCTCGGTAGTGCGCGCTTTTTTTTGGCGCTTTCGGGCATGGATATCGGCACCAGTTTTGGTGGCATCGGTTCCAGCCGCGAAGTGATGATTGCCTCGCTCGCCGAGCCGGCGATGCTGATGATCGTGTTTACCGTGGCGCTGATTGCGGGCTCCACCCAGTTGTCGACGGTATCGGCGTTTCTGGCTGGGGCCGACGTCGGCATGCGCATCTCGCTGGCGCTGGCATTGGTCGCGTTGATCATGGTGGCGCTGGCCGAAAACGCCCGTATTCCGGTGGACAACCCGACCTCGCATCTGGAGCTGACCATGGTGCATGAAGCAATGGTGCTCGAATACTCCGGCCGCCATCTGGCGATGATCGAATTTGGCGGCTCGCTCAAGTTGCTGCTCTATGTGTCGTTGATCGCCAGCGTGTTTGTGCCCTGGGGGATCGCCGGTGGGGTGGCAACGCCGATCGAATATGCTTTCGGCATCCTTACCTATTTGCTCAAATTGACGCTGTTCGGCCTGTTGTTGGCGCTGTTCGAGACGGTGATCGCCAAGATGCGGGTGTTTCGTGTCTCGCAGTTTCTGGGTGCCGCGCTGATGCTGGGCTTGCTCGGTACGCTGTTGCTGTTCGTATCGAGGAGCCTGTAGTGGAACGGCTGGTGTTCGACATTGCCCATTCGCTGGCCGGTGGCCTGGTGCTGGTCAGTTTCATGATGCTGTACCAGGATCGGCTGTCGGCGCTGATCAATATTTTCGCCGTGCAGGCGGTGTTGCTGGCGCTGTCGGTGGCCTGGCAGGCGTACATGCAGCAGGCGCCGCACTTGTACATCACCGCGGCGATTGCCCTGGTTTTCAAAGCGATTGTCATTCCGGTGGCACTGCATCGCATCATCAAACAACTCGGCATCCACCGCGAGATCGAGCCGGTGGTCGGCATTGGCTCGACCATGTTCATCGGGATCGGTCTGGTCGCCTTGTCGATGGTGGTGATGATGCGGGTGACCGGGCAGGCGGCACCGGTGGCGCGCGAGGATCTGGCATTTGCGCTGTCGGTGATTTTGCTCGGCATGCTGATGATGGTGACCAGGCGCAACGCGGTCGGTCAGGTGATCGGTTTCATGTCGCTGGAAAATGGCCTGGTGCTCGCGGCCACCGGCGCCAAAGGCATGCCGCTGGTGGTCGAGATCAGTGTGGCGTTCTCGGTGCTGATTGCGTTTATCGTCATTGGCATTTTCCTGTTCCGTATTCGCGAGCGCTTCGACACCGTCGATTTGAGCGCGCTTGATCGCCATCGCGGGGGGCAATAGTGGGCGTCTGGACGTTCAATCCGGTGTTGACGGTGGTGTTGATCCCGCTGCTGACCGCGCCCGTGCTGGCGTTGCTGCCCGGCTACAAACTGTCGGCGCGGATCAATGTGCTGGCGGCGCTGGCAACCCTGCTGGCGGCGTCGTCGCTGTTTTTTATCGAGCGTCCGCTGCCGGGCAATTATCTGCTGGTCGATGATCTGAACATTGTTTTTATCGTGCTCAATACTTTTGTGGCGTTCACCACCAGCGTGTTCAGTGCCAGCTACATCGGTCACGAGCTGGAGACCGGCAAGCTGGCGGCGCCGTACCTGCGCTTCTACCACGCGATGTATCAGGTGCTGGCGTTTGCAATGAATCTGGCTTTCGTCGCCAACAACCTCGGCTTGATGTGGGTGGGCGTGGAAGTGGCGACGCTGACGACGGTGCTGATGGTCGGCATTTATCGCACGCCAGCGGCGCTGGAAGCCGCCTGGAAATATTTCATTCTCGGCAGTGTCGGCATCGCCTTGGCGCTGTTCGGCACCATTCTGGTTTACATGGCGGCGCAGCCGGTGGTCGGCGAAGGCAACAACGCCATGTTGTGGACGGTGCTGATGCAGAACGTGGCGACTTTCGACCCGGCGCTGTTGAATCTGGCGTTCGTGTTTTTGCTGCTCGGCTATGGCACCAAAATGGGACTGGCGCCGCTGCACGCCTGGCTGCCCGATGCCCACGCCGAAGGCCCGACGCCGATTTCAGCAGTGTTGTCCGGGTTGCTGCTCAATGTCGCCCTGTATGCGTTGCTGCGTTACAAGTTGCTGCTTGCCGCCAGCCCGGGGGCGTTGGCACCGGGGCCGCTGATGATGATTATGGGCCTGGTCTCGCTGGTGTTTGCCGCGTTCATGCTGTATCGGCGTCGCGACATCAAGCGCTTGTTCGCCTATTCGTCGATCGAGCATATGGGCATCATTACCTTTGCTTTCGGCATCGGTGGCGCGCTCGCCAATTTTGCCGGCCTGCTGCACATGGTGATGCACAGCCTGACCAAGTCGGCGATCTTTTTTGCCGTTGGCCATATCGCGCAAATCAAGGGCACCCAAAAGATCGCCGACATTCGTGGCTTGACGCAGACCCACCCGGTGCTCGGCTGGGGTCTGGTTGGCGGTGTGTTGGCGATTGCCGGCATGCCACCGATGGGCATCTTCATGAGTGAATTTCTGGTCGTCAGTTCGACCATTGCACACGCGCCTTGGCTGGCCCTGCCACTGGTGCTGGGCCTGCTGGTGGCCTTTGGTGCGCTGCTGCTGCGGCTGACCGAACTGGCGTTCGGCGAACCCAGTGGCAGCACCGCCGCGGTGAAAGCTTCGGTTCTGCCCTTGTATGCCCATCTGGCCCTGGTGTTGATCGCCGGATTGTACCTGCCGCCCGCGCTGGTGCTGTGGTTTCAGCACGTCGCCGCCATGCTTGGATGAGATCGAGACCGTGACCGAGAACGTCGTCACCATTGCTAATCCACTGAGCCGATTTGGCGGCGAACAGCGTGTCGCTCGGCACCGGCCGTGGCCGCGCGTGGTGGTCGACCGCCATGGCTGGAATCAGGCGGCGGCCCAGTTGGTGGCGGGCGAGCTGTGCCTGCTCGGCTTGTGGGGCGATGTGGATAGCGTGCATATGGCGCTGCACGATCCGCGCGAGGCCAGTTTTGCCGTGCTCAGTCTGCGTTGTCCGGAGCGGCGTTATCCGTCGATCGGATTGCGCCACCCGGCGGCGTTGCGGCTGGAACGCACGCTGGTCGATATGTACGACTTGATCCCGGAAGGCTTGCCGGATAGCCGCCCCTGGCTCGATCACGGGCGTTGGCCGGTCAGCCACCCGCTGGCCGCTGCCGAGCCCAACGCGGGTGGCGGACGGCCGTATGCCTTTCTCGCCAACGACGGCCACAGTCTGCATCAGATTCCGGTTGGTCCAGTGCACGCCGGCATCATCGAGCCCGGGCATTTCCGGATCACCGCCAACGGCGAAATCGTGGTGCGGCTGGAGGCTCGGCTGGGCTATGCGCACAAGGGCGTCGAGCGCCTGATGATGGGCGCCGATCTGGTCCACGCCAGCAAACTAGCCGGCCGCGTCAGTGGCGATAGCACGGTCGCCTATGCGCTGGCGTTCGCGCAGGCGGTCGAATCGGCCAGCGTGGCGGTGGTGCCAGCGCGGGCATTATGGTTGCGTGCCCTGATGGCCGAACTCGAGCGCATCGGCAATCATTTCGGCGACATCGGCGCGGTCTGCAATGACGCCGGGTTTGGTCTGATGCAGGCGCATTGCGCGGTGCTGCGCGAACGCGTACTGCGGGCGTCGGCGATCACCTTCGGCCATCGGCAAATGCGCGATGGCGTGGTGCCCGGCGGCGTGGCGGTGGACATCGACGCCAGCGGCGACGCGGCGGTGCGCGCGTTGATCGCCGAAGTGCGACTGCGTTTTCCGGCGCTGATCGAGCTTTACGACAGCACCGCCTCGTTGCAGGACCGCATGGTCGGTACCGGCATACTCGATAGCGGACTGGCGCGTTCCTTTGCTGCCGGTGGCTATGTCGGGCGCGCCTCCGGGCGCAATTTCGATGCCCGCCGGGTTCCTGGCTATGCGCCTTACGATGGCTTGCGCTTCAGCGTGCCGGTGCGCCAGGTCGGCGACGTCAATGACCGCGTCTGGATTCGTATCGAAGAGGTCGAACAAAGCCTCGGGCTGATCGAACAAATCCTGGACGGATTGCCAGTGGGTCCGGTGCGGATCACCGTGCCGGCGGTAGCGGAGGTTTGCGAGGGCATCGCTCTGGTCGAAGGTTTTCGCGGCGACGTGCTGGTTTGGGTGCGACTTGCCGCCGATGGTCGGGTCGCGCGTTGTCACTTGCGGGATCCGTCCTGGTTTCAGTGGCCACTCTTGGAAGCGGCCATCGACGGCAACATCGTCGCCGACTTTCCGCTGTGCAATAAATCGTTCAACTGTTCTTATTCGGGCCACGACCTGTAAGCTCCATCGACCATGCGCAAACTGCTATTCCAGAGTCTGAACCAACTGCCGTTGACCGAACCGCCGCCACCCGCGGCGACGGTGGCCGAGCTCGCCGCCGCGCTCGATGGCAGCGCCCGTCGTCGGCTCGGGCGCAGTCTGGCCATTCGCATGATCGACGCTGGGTCGTGCAATGGCTGCGAGTTGGAAATCAACGCGCTTGGCAATGCGTTCTACGATCTGGAACGCTTTGGCTTGCATTTCGTGCCCTCGCCGCGACACGCCGATGTGCTGCTGATTACCGGCCCGATCACCTGCAACATGCGCGAAGCGCTGCTGCGCACCTACCAGGCCACGCCGAGCCCGAAATGGGTGGTTGCCGTCGGCGACTGTGCGCGCCATGGCGGCTGTTTCGCCGGCAGTTACGCGGTCGTCAAGGATTTGGCCGAGCTGCTGCCAGTGGATCTTTACCTGCCCGGTTGCCCGCCCAACCCGACCGCGCTGCTCACCGGTTTGCTGGCCTTGCTACAGGCGCAGGAGTCGGCTGCTCGCAGAATGCAGCCGGGCAGTGGTTGAACGGGCGATAAGGCGTTGCGCAGAAATAACTTGCGCAAATTGCGCCGGACTTTCGTTCGCCTGCAAGGCGCACAAAGTGGAGCATAGTCGGACTATGTGACGCTTTGTG
>PEUI01000368.1 GCA_002785585.1 Lysobacterales bacterium CG02_land_8_20_14_3_00_62_12 | reverse complement strand
GACCAGCCCGGCGGCGATCAGCGCACCAGCCAAAATGGCTCCGGCTTCCACCTGCAGTTCGTTGACGCCACGCTTGGCCAGATCCGCCATCACTGCCGCTAAAAACCCATCGCCGGTCATCGTCGTGGCTGGGCTCAAGCCGTGCAGCGGCGGCACCGACAGCGCCGCATCGGGCACGGTCACTAGCTCCGCGCCCGCCGCTTGCAACGCCGTGCGTCGCTGCGGATCGGCGTCGCTCGCGCCATAAATCAACGGTGGCGAACCCGACGTCAGCAGCGTCGCCGTTAGCGGCATCCGCAAGCGCCGATCCAGCACCACCCGCAGCGGTGTTACATGGGTTTGGGCAATCCGCACGGTGAGCCTGGGATCGTCGGCGAGCACCGTGCCAATGCCGGTCAGGATGGCCGAGGCGCGGGCGCGAAAGTGATGGCCATCTTCCCGTGCGGCAGCGTTGCTGATCCAGCGCGATTCGCCGCTGGCCAGGGCGCTACGACCATCCAGACTGAGCGCCATTTTCAGCCGCACAAACGGCCGTGCACGTTCGATGCGGCTGAAGAATCCGATATTCAATTCGCGCGCATCGTTTTGCATCAAGCCGACCTCGACGCGGATACCAGCGGCGCGCAATCGCGCCAATCCCTGGCCGCAGACCGGCGCGAACGGATCGCCGGTGGCGACCACCACCCGCGCCACCTGGGCCGCAATCAGGGCGTCGGCGCAAGGTGGCGTGCGGCCAAAATGCGCGCACGGTTCGAGCGTCACGTAGGCGGTCGCGCCGCGTGCAGCAGTGCCCGCTGCGGCCAGCGCATGCACTTCCGCGTGCGGCGTACCGGCGCGCTGATGAAAGCCTTCACCGACCACTTGCTGGGCTTTGGCAATCACACAACCGACGCGCGGATTCGGCTGGCTGGTATACAAGCCGCACGCCGCCAATTGCAGCGCGCGCGCCATCTGGCGGTGATCGTGGGCGGAGTAATCGCTCACGCCGACCTCCTCGCGGCAGCGGCCGAGATCGCCATCAACTGCACCGTAAAAGCCCCCAAGGCAAACTCACCGCAGTCCCGCCAACCCAGTTTGCGATAAAAATCTTGCTGGCCGGCCGTGTACAGATACAAGGTGGCTACCCCGAGCGTCGCGGCTTCTGCCACACCGCGCTGCACCAACGCCGCGCCATGGCCACGACCACGAAACTCCGGCAACACCAGCAGACTGGCAAGCCAAGGCGAATGCTCCCCCAATCGCGCATCGTCTTCGCGCAACAGACTGACCGATCCGATCAAGCCGCCGTCATTAGCCAACATCACCAAGGTTGTCGGAATCGCCGCTCGTCGCGTGTGCCCGTTGAGCTCGGCGAGCGCCGCGGCCTCGCTCCAATCGGGCAGCAGCAGTTGCCACTCGGCATAGTGCAACGCCGCCAGCTGCGGTGCCAATTCCCGATGGTCAGCGAGATAGTGAAAAGTCATCAGCCGGCCTTGCGGCCACTCGGCGGCGCGACGATGGGCTCGTCTTCCAGCAACGACAACTGTTTGCCTTCCAGCGCCGGTAGATCGCGTTCGAGCAATTCCACTTCTTCGCGAAACGCCTGCACATCCTCAAAGCGACGATAGACCGAGGCAAACCGTACATACGCCACTTGATCGATCCGCCGCAACTCTGCCATCACCCAATCGCCGACTTTCCGCGACGGCACTTCGCGCTCGCCGTTTGCGCGCAACTTGCGTTTGATGGCATCGACCGCCGCGTCGATGGTGTCGCTGCCAGCCGGACGCTTGTGCAAAGCGCGCTCCAGACTGGAACGCAGTTTCTGGTCATCAAACGCTTCGCGGCGGCCGTCCTGCTTGATGATCGATGCCAGCTTGACCTCCACCGACTCAAACGTCGTGAAGCGCGCTTCGCAGTGCTCACAAGCCCGCCGCCGCCGCACCTGCGAACCATCCTCGGTAAGCCGCGAATCGACCACGCGGGTTTCGGTGTGATGGCAAAACGGGCAGTACATGGCCTTAGCCCACGCGCCGTCGGAAGGCCGCTCCCCGCGCCAGCTCGTGGGAGCGGAGCCGGGGGAGCGGGGCCGTTGAGCTGGCTCCCCTCGCCCACTTGTGGGAGAGGGGCCGGGGGAGCGGGCTCCGCTTTGCTCCCCTCGCCCACTTGTGGCAGAGGGGCCGGGGGAGAGGGCACCGCTTCGCTCCCCTCGCCCACTTGTGGGAGAGGGGCCGGGGGAGCGGGCACCGCTGTCGACGGCAAAGTCCAGCAGCCGCCACCATCGCGACGCCAGCGGCGCTCCCACCCTCCACCGCGCCGAGCTCCGCAGTCAGCGTCACC
>PEUI01000409.1 GCA_002785585.1 Lysobacterales bacterium CG02_land_8_20_14_3_00_62_12 | reverse complement strand
CTTCAACTACGGGGTCTTGGCTTACCCCGGTTCGGACTTCCACCGAACTGTGTGTGTGCCTTTACGAGCGCACTGGGAGCCCACCCTGTGGGCGACCGAACGCAGCGGCGACATGGCGAGCGGCGCGCCGCGACCGGGCCAAAGCACGGCACGTGCATCCCGCCCGTGCAAACGGATGGTTACGGCAACTGCTGCCGCACCAATGCGCCGAGGCCGGCGAGGCGCACGGCGCGGCCCCATGCCATTACCGCAACGGCAAGCTGGGTGAGCACGAAGGCGCCGAGCAAGCCAAGCGCGCCGACCGCCGGGGTATGCGCACGCGCCAACAGCAGCGGCAGGTAAATCAGCGCGGCGAGCGCAGTGCTGAGCAGGTAAATGCCGAGCACACTGAATGGGCGACGCAACAGCAGGCGGCAACCCCGCCACCAGGCACGGATCGCGGAATGCCGCGACAGGTCGATGCCGAGCCAGGCGCGACCGGTTTCCACGCTGGCATGGGCAAGCAGCAGGAAAAAACCACCGCCGGCCAAGGCCAGCCAGCGTACGTGCTTGGCGTCCGCTTCCAGAACGGCTTTGTCGGCGTAGTCGTCGGCCATGCCGGACAGACCGACATAAATCGCAACAGTGATGCCCATGGGCAGCAATGACCACAGCAACATGCGCAAGAAGCGGCCGTATTCCTTGACCCCGCCCACGATCAGGGCGGTAAAGCCCGGCTCCGTGTGCGCGCGAATGGCGACGAACACGGTGCCGGTGAGCCACGGCGAAAGCAACAGGCTGAACGCCACGCCGAGCAGCGCCGCACTGCCCAACGCGGTGCCGACGCTGCCGGCAAACACGTTGACCAGTTCGGCCAGTGCGATGCCATCGAACTGGCTGGCCCATTGCGGTGCCTGCACGGCGTAATCCAATTGCGTACCGAGCAAGCGCGCAATCGGCAGTGCGGCGATGGCCGTGGGCAACCACAACACCAGCAGCCATAGCAACACCAGCCGCCACTGCAGCATGTGGCGCGCACTGCCGATGACGATGGCAGCGGCGGGCCAACGGATTGGCGCATTCATAGGGTCACCAGCAGGGCGTACAGGTTTTGCAGTATGGCAGCGGCATCGCTGCTCCAGCGCCACGACAGGGTCTTGTCCGGCTCCAGCGTGCGACCGTCGTCGGCCTTGCTGACATCCAGATAATGCCGTTGCTCGGGGTCCAGTTGCGCCGATACCGCGCGTACCGGTTTGCTCCAACTGAATCGCTGCCAGCGCAGGGCGCCATCGAATTGCGCCGTTTCCACGCTGTCATCGGCAAAGGTGACGCGCAGGGTTTGCGGCACCGCCACGCCTTGCCGCGAGACCAACACGCGGGTGAGGAATGGATACGGGCCACTGCCCTCCTTGGCGTCGGGATTGGCTTTCTTCCATTCCTTGCGCGTCGCGCTGATCTGCTTTTCGATCGTTTCTTCGTCCAGTTCGCTGCGCTTGCCGTCGATCAGTTGCGTGCCCGGTTGCGGCAGCACTTCGTCGCTGTCGAACTTGGCGATGCGATCATCAATCTTGCCGGTGGCATACACCTGCTGCGCGAACACGCGCTCGACCAACGCACGTTGGCCGCTGACTTCGGCCAGGGTTTCGCGCAGGTCGGCGATGCTGGGATGACGGAACGACCAGCGCGCGTAATAGGCCTTGAACGCGCGTTCGGTGGCCACGCTGCCCAGTTGCGCTTCCAGATCGCGCATCACGGTGGCGGTGCGCGAATACACCGAACTGTAGCTGCCGCTGGACATCCGATCCCAGGAATTGGCGCCGATGCCGTCGGCCGGCTCGCGCAACATGGCACCCATGCGCTCGGCCTGAAACTGTGGAAACTGGGCACTGAAGCCGAGGCGCTTCAGCAAGCGGGTAGCAAGCGGCACCCCCTGGCCACGCTCGCTCAGCATGCGGTTGTTCCAGTATTCGTTGAGGCCCTCGTCGAGCATCGGCTCTTCGAACTCGTTGGACGCCAGCAGGCCCATGAAGTAGCCGTGGCCGAACTCGTGGATGGTGACGAAATCCAGCCGATGCGCATTGAGCGTGCCCGGCGTGACATCGTCGTAACCGTCGGCGGTAAAAAAGGTTGGATATTCCATGCCCGCCGCTTCACCGGCGTTGTACGGCGGAATGACGGCGGTGACCGTCCGGTACGGATACGCGCCCAGCGTGCGGGAAAAATAGGCCAGCGAATCGATCGTGGCTTTGAGCACCGGCGCGGCGTTGCTGGCGTATTCGGGTGGATACAGCACCTGCACCGTCACTTTCGGGCTGCCCTCGCCTTCGTAGTAACCCACCAGCGGCTCGGCGAAGCGGTTGTCGGCGGTGAACGCGAAGTCAATCACGTC
>PEUI01000102.1:2454-4222 GCA_002785585.1 Lysobacterales bacterium CG02_land_8_20_14_3_00_62_12 | reverse complement strand
AAAGATTCTTCAGGTGCAGGGAAATGTTCTGCTTGGTGGCATCGAAGAGTTCCGCCATTTCAAGCTGCGTCAGCCAAACGGTCTGATTCTCGGTGCGGAGCTTGATTTGGCTCCGGCCGTCTTCCGTGGTGTAGAGAATGAGGTCGGTCATGGTGTCGGAGTCGGTGTCGGAGTCGCTGCGGGCGCTGGTGTGTTGGCGGAGACCGGTGCGCTGGAGAATAGCGCCGGGTTGAATGGGTAGCGGGTGATGAAGTCGTGGAGGATTTTGCGGAAGTAGTTCTTGTTTTCCTCCAGCATCTCCTGCGGCTCATACAGGGAATAGTTACCGTGGCTGAGGATGTTGATGAGGCGCGTGTGCAGAACGCCGTCCTCATCGTTTGCATCCTGCTTGATACAGGCGGAAAAGTTGGGGTAGCCGTGAAAGCTGGCGGTCTTTTCCAGGATGGCGCGCAGCATATTGAAATGATGCGTAAACAGCCTGCCGCTCTGCTCTGCCTCGTATAACTCAGCGAGGGCCGCGACGTGGTGGAAGAACGGCGTGTCTCCGGTCTCGCGAATGACGTAGCCGCCCGGTAGTTTGCCCCGGCTCAGGAAATACCGTTTGGCCTTGCCAAGCTCATTGCAGAGCACGTTGAAAAACAACGTGTGGTGGGTGGAGATGACTGTCTTCAGCCGACTGTCCGGCTTCTTCAGCAGTTGCGCCAGATTGTTCGCCACAGTGATGGCGTTGTGCTCATCAAGGGACGAGATCGGGTCATCGATGTAGAGGTATCTGACCCATCGGTAAGGCCCGCTCCCATCGTCGTCCATCGCAAGCTGGACGATGGCGAGGAAGAAGCACCAGATGAAGATGTTTTCCTCGCCGCGGGATATCTTGATGTTTTCGACGGTTGCGGTGGTTGCTCCGTTCGTTACCTCGCGGGAAAAGCTGACTTCCCACTGGGCCGTATCGATCTTGAAGTCGAAATCCGCGAAACGATTCAGGAAGAGGCGGATGCGGGTATCCATTTCCATCTCAGCCAGCCCGGCGAAAAAGCTGGAGTCCGAGTTGATCTTGAGCACCCGCTCACTGTCGCCGTCGAGGTCGTTGTCCCAGGAGAACAGGTCTTCGGTGAACGCGTTGAAGTAGAGCGTGTCGTGCGCGTCGCTATTCTTGCCGAGGTCTTTGAAAGTGGTGGACAGGCGCGTCTTGCCTGTGCCGTTGTAGGCGTAGAGGAGAATGAATTTCTTGGTCGCCAGTTCCGTGCGGAAATGCGCGGCCAAGGCGTTCAGGTCGGCAAAGGGGGTTGCGCTCATGCTTCAACCTCCTCCGGGGACGGAAAAAGCTGCTGCATCAGTCCTTTCTTGTGGGTCTTGAGGGCGTCGAGCTTTTGGGTTTGCGCGGCGATGAGGTCGTCGAGGCTGGCGAGGCAGTCGGCGATGCGTTGTTGTTCGGGAAGCGATGGCATCGTGACCGGCATTTCGGTGATCATGGCCATGCGGACCGAATCGACCGAGTTCTTTGCACTCATCCTCATCACTCGCTCTCCGAAGTGTTCGGAGAAATAAAGGTAAAAGAAGAGACCGCTTACGCCTTCGTCGAAGTCGTAAATGCAATACACCCGCTGATGAAAATCGAACTTACCCTTGATGTAGTGGAAGTTCTTTCCAACCCCAACGCCGTCTCCGGAGGTCAAAACAGCCTCGCCCTCATACGAGTAGCAATCTATGTGCTCGACAGTCTGCGAACGAACGAAGAATGGATAATGTCCGCCTTCGACCTTGTTTT
>PEUI01000102.1:0-2414 GCA_002785585.1 Lysobacterales bacterium CG02_land_8_20_14_3_00_62_12 | reverse complement strand
GGGGAAGCGGAGGCGGGGTTGGGTTTCGCCTTCGCGGGGGAAAAGCTGCTGCATCAGCCCTTTTTTATGGGTCTTGAGCGCGTCCAGTTTCCGGGCCTGGGCGGCGATCAGCTCGTCCACGGAGCCTAGGCACTCGGCGATTTTTTGTTGTTCGGCGCGAACAGTAGGAAACGACAGAACCAACTTTTCCATCGAACTCGCATACAAGTGGAAAACTGTTGAGCCCGACACAAGCTGAAGAACTTTATTCTCAAGATGTCTGATGTAGCGCGCTAGGAATTCGCCATTTACTGTCTGCCTTTCCGTCCTGATTACGAGTATGTCTCCACCGAGAATAACGTTTTCTAAATTCAGACAGGACGACTTTGCCAGCCCGCTCGGCGTGACATCGGAGGTTGGCATAAGAACGTCATTCGCAACCGACAGAAAAACATTCTCTTCTAAATTTGTGCGGCTTCTTACGGATCGAATTACCTCCTGATACTCCGTGAAAAGCTCGCCGTAATGGATGCACAGACTTTTGCCGTCAGTGATGAGTGCGCTTTTCGGCAGCCCTTTTCCTTTGAAGAAGGTCGCAACGTTACCCAACGGCTTTTGATGCCACCCCGCCGCATCCCGAAACTCCGGAAACCGCAGCTTCGGCACCAACGCGGGTTTGCCGTCGGGCTTTGGGGTCGGGGTTTTCGCCTTACTGCTCATTCGCCGTCCAGCGTGTCGGGATTTTTCAATGCCTTCTTCTCATCGGAGGACAGACGGCGTTCGACTTTCTTGACGTCTTCGGCTGCCGGCAGGCTCTCCGGGCGGATGCCGCGGTTGAGCAGGGTTTCGCGAACGGCAGCGTTATTTGAGACGTGTTCGTGGGAAATCTGAGGCTCGGCGCTCATGTGATGGGCGCGAGCGTTGTGGATGGTGATCTCGGTGGCGAAGTCCTTGGCCTTGAGAATGATAGTGGGGGCGAAGTGAGCATGAGATCGTCAATCTCGCGCGCGGCCCCCTTGGCGAGTTGGATCATTTTGTTGACGTCAACAAAATGATCAGAAACCGCATGGCCGGAGACTTCGCAGGCGGTTTTCGCCTTGGAAATGGCGCTTTGATTGAAATTTCGCCACTCGGCGTAGCCAAGAAGCTGCTGAAGGTCGCGGGCAAGCCAGTATTCCACGCCGTTTTCGGTCTGTTGGGCGTGACCTTCGAAGGTCTCGGTGAGCTGTTGAACGAATCGGGTTTCCATGGATAGTAGAGTCCGTTAAATTTCGTAGGCGCTGAGCCCTGAAATGTCGCGGCCTTGGGCGCGTTTGGTGAGCAGCGGGTGCAGGTCTTCCATGAGGGCGAGTTCGGCCTGGGTGCGGGCTTTCCAGCCGAGTTCCAGCGGGGCCATGAGGTCGCTCAATTGCTCGCCGTCGAAAATCATCCGTTGCAGGATGCCGTCCACGAAACTTTGCAGGGCGGCGGTGGCGAGGTGGTGCTTGGCGGCGATGGCGGCGAGTTCGGCGGCGTCCTTTTCCGACTTGAAACGGGCGTAGCCGTCGCGGATGGCGGCCTCAGAGAGGCCTTCGCCCGCTTTCAGGGTGGCGATGTAGGCGGCGATGTCCTCGCGCTCGTTCATGAACTTGGCATCGGACTGGATCAGGCCGATGAGCTGCTCGCGGCTCATCTTCTGCTTGCCCGGCGTCGCTTCAGAGAAGCGGGAGATGAGGCCCATGATGTAGTCGTAATCAATCAGGGCGGAGGCAAAGAGCACGAACTCGAAATCGAGCTGGTCCACGCCATCCGGCGCGGGCTGGTCGCTGCCTTTGCCCTGCTGGGCCTTGAGGCGCTGGGCGGTTTCCAGATAAGCACCACGGAAGGCGAGCAGGTTTCCCCTGGGCAGGATGTGCTCGATGGCGGCGGCGTTGTCGTCGGTGAGGTCGGTGTATTGGTCGAGCTGGGTTTTGATGCGCTGGACTTCCTTGAAGTGGTTGATGAAGGCGCCGCGGGCGGCGTCGCCCTTGAGGTTGGGCACGGCCTCCGGGGCGCAGTCCAGACCTTGAGATTTCATGAAGGCGTCGAGCTTTTGCACGGCGGCTTCGAGTTTCTGGATGACGACGGGGGCCTTGTCCACCAGCCAGATCTCGCGTGCCTGCGGGCCGGCGCTTTCCCCCGAGAAGAGCGCGATGGCGGCATCCACGGCGTCCTGCTGCTGGCGGAAGTCGAGGATGTTGCCGTAGGGCTTGGTGCCGTTGAGCACGCGGTTGGTGCGGGAGAATGCCTGGATCAAGCCGTGGTGCTTGAGGTTCTTGTCCACGTAGAGCGTGTTGAGGTATTTGGAATCGAAGCCGGTGAGCAGCATGTCCACCACGATGGTGATGTCGATCAGATGGTGGCGGGAGCATCCTGCTCCCGTTGTTTTTGAGCTTGGGAGCTGGAAGCTCCCACTA
>PEUI01000277.1 GCA_002785585.1 Lysobacterales bacterium CG02_land_8_20_14_3_00_62_12 | reverse complement strand
CGCCGATCGGTGATCAGGCCCGCGTGTCGAATCCGGAAATTTATGACTACCAGCGCCGCTTGGTGCTGGAGGCGCGTGCGCTGACCAACAACGCCGCTGCCAAGGCGCGTGCAAGTTGGTGGTTGGGGCAGATTCCACTTTCACAAATGCAATCGGGATTCAATTTCCGGCACGATCTGTTGTCGCTCCCCGGCACCAGCACCGCTCCCACCGCGCTTTACTACCACAGCACCGGCACCGGGCATCTGTTCGCTCGCAGCGACTGGAGTACCGATGCCTTCTGGATGGCGTTTGTCGCTGGTCGCTACGATCAATCGCATGCGCATCAGGACCAAGGTGCATTTACCCTGAATGACCACGGCTGGCTGGCGGTGACCGAAATCGTCTGGACCCACAGCGGTATCCAGCAGGGACCGGAAGTACACAATGTCCTGCGTTTCGTGCAGGCCGGTGCCACCCTCCCGCAGCAGCAAGACAGCACCTCGACGATGATCGTTACCCAGGGTGCCAATGGTGCCTTGGCGGTCGACGCCGACTTGACCCCGGCCTATGGGGTGGGCGCGCCGATCCAGAACTGGCGTCGCCAACTTGCCTTTGCCAATCGCGCCGTGCTGGTTACCGATGACTTTGCCGTGAGCCCCGGCGTTAGCGCGATCTGGCAAGTCAACGTGCCCACGGCACCGGTGATTGTGGGGCCGAGCGCGCGCGTGGGCAATCTGTTGATCGAAGTGCTGCAACCTGCCGATGCCGTGCTGAGTGTGCTCGATTGGTCGTCCATTGACCCTGACGAGTTCCGCTCCGGCTACAAAATCGAAGTGCAAGGCAGTGGTAACCGTTACGTTGTGCGTCTCTCCGAGAGCGGCGCCATTTTCGCGAATGGTTTTGAGTGATCGGATAGGCCGCAGCGATGGTGCGATGGTGCGAAGGCGCTCAATGTATGGCCCATACGCTACCCCAACCAGCCCAAAATCCCTGTGATATCGGAATCGAGATTGCTCCAGACCAGCAACCTCCAACGTTTGACATGATGGGTGCACAAAAGGCGCAGCCTTTTGGGCATCCCCTCGATGGAAGGGTTCGGCGTCTTCTTCACCGAAGCGCTACGCTGCTTCAAGCAGGAACTCGACCTTGATCGCTTCGAATGGAAAGACAATGCCACCACCTTCGGCACGATCAAGAACGCCCGCATGTAGCAAGGCGGTGATGTCCGAGTGAACAGCCTTCACATCGCGCTCAACGCGGCGGGCGGCTTCGCGGATGGAAATTGGGCCGGCGCCGCAAAGAACCTTCAGCAGTTCCCAGCGCTTCGCCGTCAGAACTTGCCAAAGCAGCTCCGGGGTTGCAAAGCTGATTCGCGCCGACCGCTCAGGCTTTCCGGTCTTCCAGGACTGCACAAAGTTCGCCATCGATTTCTCAGGGGAGCGAACCTCAAGAACTACGGTTTTCATCGTTCCACCTCGCCATGTCTTTCTGAAAATCGACCATCAGCCGTTCTGGCGTACTGAACTTGTATGAGTTCTCGATTGCACCGAAATGGCGGTGGTCACCCTTTCCGACTTCGTTGTCGTAGCGCACCACGCATACAGAATCGACCACATAGACCAATCGGTACTTGAATTCGTGCGCGGAACCCTGCACTGGCGTTGGAACCCGCCAAAGTACCAACTCGGCGAATGAGTGAGTCGAATAGACGATCCGTGTTCGCGCAATCAGGGCTGCCTTCATGTTGGACATGATGCCAACGTTGAGGCATGTTGTCAACTACTCCAACGAACCGCAGCAAGACGCCGAACCACCTGAGTTAAGCCGCGCCGCGCAGTGGCGAAAGCTGTGCGCTAGCGTAGCGCAGGCGCAAAGGTGCAGCCACGAAGGCTTGTCGGCTTGTTAGCCAGCAGCTCGTGCTTTTGGGGCGGACTTCTCAAGTGCCTCTGCCATTCGCGTTTGCCAACCAGGGCCGCTTGCTTTCCAGCGAGCGATGGTCTGTGGCGGCAAGCGCAATGACAAAAGCAGGCGAGGATTGTCGAGCTTTGGGCGGCCGCGACGTACCAGCTTTTCACCGTTGTACAGGTCTGCACCGGCGATCCAATCGTCGGTGATCTCAGGAAGATCGGGATCAGGAAAGATGTGGGATGAGCTTTTTTGCTTCGTGTTCATGGCAATGCCTCATGCTGATGATGCGCCTTGCGGCCCCGCGGGGTGTCCATGCGAAGACGACAAGCCGAGAGGCTAGCCAGCCAGCGGTGATGAAACGAGGCTCGCCGTAATCTTGACGGTCGTCCATGCGAGTGAAGTGCGGCCCAGCAAACACTTCATTGGCGCGCAGCATGTCCAGGCTGCGCTCGTGCAGAGTCCATTCGCGCTTGGTTGGGTCGCATGTAATTCGCACGA
>PEUI01000256.1:8823-10327 GCA_002785585.1 Lysobacterales bacterium CG02_land_8_20_14_3_00_62_12 | reverse complement strand
CGCGCAAGCGCCTCACCAACACCACCTCGCCGTATGACTCCCTCTCCTTCTGGGAGAGGGCCGGGGTGAGGGTTCGAGCAAAGCGCAATTGCGCCACCCCGCCGTATGACTCCCTCTCCCGCTGGGAGAGGGCCGGGGTGAGGGTGCCTCCGGCATGTTCGCCGGGCGCGAGCTGCGGCCCGTGCCCGACCGCATAGCCCAGCGCCCCGAACCATTCGAGGGCGGCGTCTTCGACGATGGATTCGTTGAGGCTCACGGTTTGTCGCCCACCGGTGGCAGCTTCTTGATCGCCCGGTCGAAGTCCGACTCAAACAGCCGGTCTTGCACGATGCGGTATTTTTCGAACTCACTTTCGGCGTGGGCCTGGGCGATTTCAGCGGTGACCTTGCCGGCATCCTGGAGGATTTCCCGGTCGGTCGCGGCGATGAAACGATTGAGGCGGGCTTCCCAGTCCTGCATGGTCATGGGAATCTGCCGCAGCGCCATGTCTTCGGCCACATCGAGGTAGGCGGAAACGAGGCGCTGCAGTTGCGCCATTTCGTCTTCCGTGAGGTAGTTTTTCGCCACGACGACATCGAACTTCTGGACTTTCCCCTTGGGCGCGTCCTTCCAGGTGGTTAGGCCCATGCGGTCTTTCGTGGCATCGGCGCGGGAAATGATGACCTCGGCCGCCGTCTGGCCGTGGATGGCCCAATGGAGCTTGTTCTGCACGGTGGCGAAGAACCGTTTGGTGGCGGTGGCGGTGACATCGTAGTCGATGGAGGTCGCGTAAATGTCGGTGATCTTCTGGTAGAACTTGCGCTCGCTCAGGCGGATTTCACGGATGCGCTGGAGCTGTTCCTCGAAGTATTTTTTACCGAGGATGGAGCCGTCGTTTTTCAGGCGCTCGTCATCCATGGCAAAACCCTTGATCGTAAAGGACTCGATGATGCCAGTGGCCCACTTGCGGAACTGCACGGCGCGTTCGGAGTTCACCTTGTAGCCGATGGCGATGACGGCGGAGAGGTTGTAGTGCTGGGTGTCGTAGGTCTTGCCGTCGGCGGCAGTTATTCGAAAATTTCGAATAACTGAACCAGCCTCCAATTCGCCGTCGTCAAAGACCTTTTTAAGGTGATAGTTCACGGTGTGGGTTTCCACATCGTAGAGCAGCCCCATCATCTTCTGGCTCAGCCAGACGTTTTCATCGGCATGGACGGCCTCGACGCCACCCTGACCGCTGGCCGCAACAAAAGTGAGGTATTCCGCCGCCGAAGAGCGAACAATGGAGACCTCAGTGCTCATTTTGGCGCGACCGCCGAGCGTGGGTTTGTTTTTTTTGCTCATGCGTCAAGGTTTCGTTCGGTTTGAACTGTTGCAAAATCTGCAACAACTGCCCGCCTGTCTGCGAGCCACGCACAGGCAGCCGCCTCCTCGGGAATGGCCGGGTTCAGTTGCCGGATGGCTTCGCGGTCTTTCTCCCTCTCCTTCTGGGAGAGGGCAGGGGTGAGGGTTCGAGCAAAGCGAA
>PEUI01000256.1:0-8721 GCA_002785585.1 Lysobacterales bacterium CG02_land_8_20_14_3_00_62_12 | reverse complement strand
CATAGCCCAGTTCTCCGAACCATTCGAGGACAACGGTTTCGACGATGGATTCGTTGAGGCTGACGATGGATTCGTTAAGGCTCATGTGTTGTGGGTGAGAGCCTCGTGTCGTGATCCCTGTCGCGATTAAGAGCAGAAAAAGGATTGGGAGCGCCTATCGCGACACCATGCCGTGATTTGTGTCGCGATCATGGTGTGCGCTCATTTGAGCATCAATTCAAAGGACTTTATGTCGCTAAGCTGCCGAGGTTGACGCCCCGGATGAAGCTTTCCGGCCACTTTCACGAACGCTCCGTCGGTCATGTGCGCTTCGTCTGCGAGTTTGTATTGGTCTGCGGTCAGATTGGCGCGAGCACGCACCAACTCATCCCCGTCTGGTGTCAGAAGGCGAAGAATCACCTCACCAGAACGCTTGCTGTCCTCTCCCATTTCGCCGTCCAACCGCTCAACCGTGGCGGGGAAGACATCCTCGAGGTGTTGCTCCTTGGAGCGAAGCTCGCGGCGCACTTCTTCAATGCGTGGGAAGTAACCATGTTGGATCCGAATGATCGATACCCGCCCCTCATTGGCCGGTTTGGGAATCGCCGCCGCCCAAGTGATGCCGATTTCTACTGAGTTCTTGAGCGATGAGTCCTCAAAGCGCGTGAGTGCTTCGCACAAATTCGAAGACACGAGAGGGTTTGCGCCATTCTTAGTGGCCTCGACGAAAGCATCCAGAGAATCGGTTTCAATCGCCGTGACGAGTTCGCCCAATGCTTTCCTCAATGTAGCTGTCGTGCGTCGGACGAAAGGGGCATCGGCCTCGTCTGGCAGCAGCGGAGCCTGCACATCCAAACCCTGCACCGGGCATGACACATTCAGCACGAAACTCCCCGGTTGAGTGTGCCGGAACTTGGCGGTTTCGAGAAACTGCTGAGCTTCTGTCCTGCTCAGTCTCGGATGATGCGCCTGTGGCTTCAATACAGTGCAGGCCGAAGCCAGCAAAAGCTGTTGAGCACCTGTCACCATCGAACCAGCGAACGAGAGCGGAAGCGACCTATCGTCCGGTCGCGGCGTCGTCACCCGGAAAGCAATCGCATCGTCGCCAACTTCCAGAAGATTCTTGATGACCGCCTGCGCGCTCCGACCTTCCATCGCTGCAAGCTTGCCTACGACCAGCATCACAGCTTCGGAGTAATCCGGCGCTGTCGTGTCCATCGGAAACACCAGTTGTCGGCGCTCGAAGCTCGGGTTTGTCATGACATAAAGCCGGTCTTTCGCAGCCTCCTTCAACAAAACCCAGCCCTGATCCTTCGCGTAGTCGCGGAGGTCGGTGGGGGGGATGAGAGTTTCAAGATTCATACGGCAGCAGGATAGAGTGGAAAATCACGGCGGGAAAGCCGGCTTGCTATTTCCGTGAGAGCCTGCGGGGTGAACATCTGCACCTTCGGCAGATAAACAGTGGCTCCACTGCCATTGGTGGTGGCCGGAGCCCCGCGGAGGCTCTGCCAGTAAGCGCACTTCCGAAGCGCGAGTTCATCCTCAGAATGATCCAACCACTCCTGCGCGTCCGCTGGAAGAAACAGGACCAAGAGGATTCGGGCCACATCGATGGTCGGTGTCCTCAAGTCATTGAAGCGGTTCACGCCACTCAGAAAATAGGAGAGATTGTTACCGTCATCCGCAGGGGTCGCGATGGTGGCCTTCAACTGCACCTTGATATCCACTTCGGTCAGGTATCCGCCGTTTTTGAACGGCCCCCACGCGGTCAGAGTCGCATCGACGCCATTGTTGTCTTCATGTCGGCTGCCAACACTGCACGCCATACCTGCCTTCGACGCCACGGCGTGCAGGTAGGCATAGCTCAACTCAGATTCGATGTTCGGTGGCGAGAGCGCATGCATGGTCTGGTTGATTATTACTGGACTTGGTTCAATTCCGCAACGTCCAACGCCCCGCTCAGCAGCTTCGGCAGCAGCGTGTCGCGCAGGGTGGCGAGGGTGCGGGATTGGGTGGAATTGGCTTTGATTTTCGCCATCAGCGGCGCGGTGAGTTCCTCGAAACGACGGGCGATTTCGGGCGGTGGGACGGCGAGCCAGAAGGTGTTCAAGCATTCGGCGGGGACGCGCTGGCGGCCGCTGGTGCCGGTCATGTTTTGGATGGCGTGGGTGCGTAGCGCATCAGAGCGTGCAAGCAGGTAGCCGAACTGCGGAGGAAGTGGCGGCTTCGGGGCAAGGACGATGTATTCGGTGGAGCCCCAGCCAACTTGGCCGTCTTCGAGGAAGTCGACATACCCTGTCTTGCCGTTCTCCAAACAGGGTGTTATGCGGGCGAGGAGCGTGTCGCCGTTTTGAAACTTCGTGCCGGAGCTGAACTCGCGGTCGATGACTTCCTCGGCGGAGTGGCCCTGCGTTGGCAGGTTCTTCATGTCGAGGTAGGGCGCGATGGTTCCGCCCTTTAAGGTGCGGCGCGGATTCACTTCGATGGCGTCGGGCAAACGTCGCGCTGTCCAGCCTTTCGGAATGTGCCCGAGCGGTGAGCCTTCCAAGTGCTCGGGGAAGAGGGCGGCGGTGGCTGGGTCGAGGGCGGAGGGGGGGCGGCCGCCTGCTTGCGCGCTGCGCGCAGGCAAGTCGAGTTTGGCGCGGACGGGGTCGCCTGTCTGCGTGCTGCGATCCATGTTCGCACGCACAGGCAGAAAATCGACGAACCAGCTCTGGAACAGCGCCCGTGCCATCGCCTCCAGCGTCGCGTTCATGCGCCGGTTCAACTCGATCTTGTCGTCCAGCGCCCCAAGCACCGCCGCGATGGCTTCGCGTGTGGCAGTCGGCGGGATGGGAATTGGAAGCTTCGCCAAGTCGCGCAGATTGAACGTGGCTTGAACTGTCGTCGTCGCCCACGTGCGAATGCAGTGCTGGATGAAAGCGGAGCGAAGGCAGATGGAAACCCAGAGACTGCCGGGGTCTTTGCGAACCGGAATCACGCCGACGGCGCGAGCTACATTCCAGCCGCGAAGATTGTCGGGAACGATGGCCACCTCGCCGAGAGTTCCGACAAGCGTCAAAAGAACTTCGCCACCGCGCAGCCGGGAACGCTGGAACTTGGCTTCAATGTCGGCTGTGACTTTGAGCATGTCCTTCGTGTCGATGCGTCCATTGCGGATGTTGTTGACGCGCACGATGGGAACACCGTCGGAGGTTTCGCTTCCGGGTTGGACAATACCGTATGAAACGCCCCGTTCTTCAACGAGGTCAGCAAGCGATTCGTAGCGCCAACCGTCAGGGATGACTGGCAATTCGTCGGGCAGTGGCAGTTCGTCGAGATTAACCGCCATAACCCAGCCCCCCCAGGTTGGCTTTGATGGCCTGCTCCAGTCTCGCGAACTCGAAGAAGTGCGTGAAGGAAAGTCGGTCGATCAATTGTGGAGTCGCTGTCTCCACAATCAGGGATGCGGGAGACACTGTCTCCCAAATTGGGGTTGCGGACTGGGGCACAAGCACCATGAGTGGCTGCATCTTTTCCTTGGAGTGCCTCATGCCTTGCCACCTTTGCGTGGCTTTGCGGTCGGAAAATCCTGCGCCAGCTCGGCTTCGATCTCCGCGATGCTGGGTAGGCTGCCGCGCAGCTCTGCGGGCAGGGATTCGGTCAACTGCGTCTGCCAGGCAGCGACGGCGAGGGATTGATCTAGTCCCTTGAGGGCATACTCGACGACGAGGCGGTCTTTGCCTTTGCAGAGCAGAAGGCCGATGGTGCTTTGGTCGTCCGGATGGCGCAGGAGGTCATCCACGGCGGCGCGGTAGAGGTTGATCTGGCCGACATCGCCTGGCTCAAACTCGCGGGCCTTGAGTTCAACGACGACATAGCGGCGCAGACGCAGGTGGTAGAAGAGCAGGTCGAGCGAGTAGTCCTTGTTACCCACTTCCAGCCGCACTTGTCGGCCCACGAAGGCAAAGCCGGTGCCGAGTTCGAGGAGGAATTTTTGAATGTGATCGACGAGGGCTTGCTCCACCTCGGCCTCACGGCGGGGATCGGCGGTGCCGAGGAAATCGAAGAGGTAGGGGTCTTTGAAAAGCTGGGCGGCCATGTCGGACTCCGCCGGGGGCATGGTGAGAGCGAAGTTGTTCTGCGCCTTGCCCGCGCGGAGGTGGAGCCGGTTCTGGATTTGCAGTTCCAGAATGGCGCGGCTCCAGCCGTGGGTGAGGGTTTCGCGGATGTAGAAGTCGCGGGCGGCGGGGGCTTTGACCATCTGAAGGAGCCGGATGATCTGACCCCAGGGCAATTGCGAAACAGGTTGTTTCGCAATTGGTCCGTTCGGGAAAGCCTTTGCGAAAAGCTTCATCGAGAGCAGGTTGCGCCCCGACAGTCCGCTCATGTCGGGGAACTCCTCCTGGAGGTCGGCGGCGAGGCGGTCGATGACTTTGGCCCCCCAGGCGGCCTCCTTTTGCCGGGCGAGGATGATCTTTCCAGTGTGCCAGTAGGACTCGATGACGATGGGGTTCGCGGCGAGGACGGCACGGATGCGGGCCTGCCGGAGATGGGTCTTTATTTCCTGGAGCGTGGCCGCGTAGTCGGTTGGCAATGAAGCGGCGAGCGGTGCCACGGGAAAGATGGCTCCATCACGAGTGCGGCCACGGGAGAGGCGTGACTCATCTACTTTGGGTTTGGCGGGTTGACGTGGTTTAGAGGGCATAGCCGAGGCCGTTCAAATTGGCGCGAATGGCGGCTTCCAGTTTGGCCGACTCCGTGAACTGCCTTTCGAGTTCAGCGACCAGGCGCGGCATCTTTTCCTCGAAGGGTTCGCCGTCGTCTTCGACTTCCTCGGCGCCGACGTAGCGGCCAGGGGTGAGCACGTGACCGTGGGCGGCGATCTCGGCGGTGGTGGCGGATTTGCAGAAGCCGGCAAGGTCGGAATAAACGCAAAGACGCAAAGGCGCAAAGACGCCAGAAGCTTCTTTGGTTTCGCCCTTTCCTGTCTTCTTTGCGCCTTCGCGTCTTGGCGTCTTGGCGTTAATTGCTCCGTCTCCCCGCCAGGCATGGTAGGTGCTGGTGATTTTCTCCAGGTCGGCGTCGGTCAGTTCGCGGTGAACGCGGTCGATCAGGGTGCCGAGTTTGCGGGCGTCGATGAATAGCGTTTCGCCCCTTCGGTCGCGCAAACGCCCCTCACCCCCGTCCCTTCTCCCAGTGGGAGAAGGGTGGCCGGCAGGCCGGGTTGAGGGTTTCCCGCCGGATTTGTCGCGGGCAATGAACCAGAGGCAGACGGGAATCTGCGTGCTGTAGAAGAGCTGGCCGGGCAGCGCGATCATGCAGTCCACCAGGTCGGCGTCGATGATCGCTTTGCGGATCTCGCCTTCGCCGCTTTGGTTCGACGACATGCTGCCGTTGGCGAGGACGAAGCCGGCCATGCCCTGCGGTGCTAAGTGGTGGATGAAGTGCTGCACCCAGGCGAAGTTGGCGTTGCCCTTGGGCGGGACGCCAAACTGCCAGCGCACGTCGTCGTCGCGGCGATGCCAGTCGGAGTCGTTGAAGGGCGGGTTGGCCAGCACGTAATCGGCGCGGAGGTCGGGATGCAGGTCGCGGCGGAAGGTGTCGGCGTGCTCGGGGCCGAAGTCGGCGGTGATGCCGCGAATGGCGAGGTTCATCACGGCCAGCCGTCGCGTGGTGGCATTGGATTCCTGCCCGTAGATGGCGACCTGGTCGGGTTTGCCGCCGTGGGCCTCGATGAATTTCTCAGACTGGACGAACATGCCCCCGGAGCCGCAGCAGGGGTCGTAGATGCGGGAGTTCGGATGCGGGGCGAGCATTTCGACGAGGCAGCGCACGACGCAGGACGGGGTGTAGAACTGGCCGCCGTTCTTGCCCTCGGCGCTGGCGAAGCGGGTGAGGAAATACTCGTAAACGCGGCCTAAAAGATCTACAGACCGATGCGTCGGTCTGCCCTCACCCCCGGCCCCTCTCCCAGAGGTAGAGGGGAGATCGTCGCTCTCGCTCTCGCTCTCGCTCCCTCTCCCACTGGGAGAGGGCTGGGGTGAGGGTTGATTTGATGCGATGAGGTCAATGGTCGCGATCAAATCAACAAGTTCGCCGAGGCGCTGTTTGTCGAGGCCGGGGCGGGCGTAGTCCTTGGGGAGGACGCCTTTGAGGCGCGAGTTGTCGCGCTCGATGGCGACCATGGCGTCGTCCACGAGCTTGCCGATGGTGGGCTGTTTGGCGTTGGCCTGGAGGTGGGACCAGCGGGCCTCGGCGGGCACCCAGAAGACGTTCTCGGCTTTGTATTCGTCGGGGTCTTCGGCATTGGCCCCGGCGTAGTCGCCCTGCCCTGCCATCAGTTTGGCGCGGTGTTCCTCAAAAGTGTCGGAGATGTATTTGAGGAAGATCAGGCCGAGGACGACGTGCTTGTATTCCGCCGCGTCCATGTTGTTGCGCAGCTTGTCGGCGGTGAGCCAGAGCTTGGCCTCGAAGCCGAGATGGGCGGTGCTGGTGTTTTTGGTTTGGGCCGTCGTGCTTGCCATGGTGCCCCGGTCGCTGCTGGCGGCGGTCGGCGGCGCTGGGCCGTTGCCGCTGCGGTGGTTTGGGTGAGTGGCGAGGATAGCGGCTTGCAGATCGCTCAGGAAAAAACTCCGGGCCAGCGCCGCATGGTACGGGCGCCACGCCGCAGCTCGCGGCCGTGGAGCCAGGGGAGAATCCTTTGATTTGTGTAGAGATTTGTGTGTGCTGGTCGCGTGAAGATCGCGGGCTTTGACTGGGATAGCGGCCACTGGCCGTAGTGCGGTAAGCACGGCGTGTCCCGCGAAGCAATGAACAAGTGTTGCTCGGCTGGCCGACCGTGATGGCCGACCCGCATCCCGACCAGTCGCGCCTGCGTGCCATCGGGAAAACCGAGACCGGACGCTACTTCTTCCTGGTGTTCATGCTCCGGGAGTTCGATGGCCAGACCCGGCTTCGACTGATCAGCGCCCGCTACCTGCACCGCAAGGAGATCGAGCCCGATGAACGCCAAATCCAAGCCCATGCCCGCGCTGCCCAGTGACGCGGCAGCGGAGAAGTTCGTGGCCACGGCCGACCTGTCGACCTACGACCTCTCCGGCTTCAAGCCAATGCGTTTCGAGATCGAACCGAAGGCGGCTGCGCTGAACATGCGCCCGCCGGTGTCCCTGCTTGATGCCCTGAAAGCCAAAGCCAAGGCCAATGGCATCCCGTACACGCGGTACGTCCGGATGCTGCTGGAAAGTGACGTGGCCCGTTCTCGCTGACCCGCAAGGTCCAGTCAATCGTCATTCTTTTACGCACCCGGCCGAGCAACTCAGCGGCGATCACTTTGAGTTTGTCGTCGCCCAGCGCGATCACCGCGGATCCATTGGCGGCGAGCGCATCGTGGAAGGCAATTTCATCCTCGTTCAAGCCGCGTGCGTCGCCGCGCTTGCTGGCGGCATCGAGGTCTTTGGCGAGTTGGATCAACGCTTCGATCAACTGCATCGTGGAGATGGCGCGATTGTCCGGGAACGCCCAAGTAACCTATTGATTTAGATAGGACGGCAAGGACAATCCTCGACTAGTCGGCGCCTTGTTGGCAGTATGCTGCACATATTTGGCAGGGTTTGGACATGACGCAGCAGCGACTCGAGTTAGTCCTGGATGATGTGGTTGACGGCAAGCCCGTCACCCCGTCGGCGATGCCTGTCGGTCTGTTAAACCAATTTCACGATCAAGTAGCCAGATTTCTCAAGGGTAGCCACCCGGAGGTGGACCTGGACTCTTTGCGCGTGAGCATTGAAGAGGGTTCGTACAAGCTGGTACTGCCAGCGATGGCACTGGTGTCCGGGCTGGCTTCTGATATGGCTCTGCTTGGCAACGGAAGCATTGACGATATGGATCCAAAACGTGCCGCAGTCATTGAAGAATGGCAACAGGCCACGCAGCGCGTTCCCACCCGCCGCTATGTCGTGCAAGTGGATCCCGCCAAGCCAGTCCTTATCCACGCCGGCAGTCGGTTTGTACGGAACGACAATGCCACCTGGGTTGGTGTGGAGAAGTACATCCACGGACAGGTGCTGGACCTGGGCGGCAAGACGCCGAACCTGCATCTGCAACTGGCTGACGGCACCATGCTAAAGGTCAAAACCAGTCAGAAACAGGTGCTCAGCAAGAACAACAACCCGGTCTACCGGTCGGCCCTGCTGCGTGTACGCGCCGAGGAAGACCTGGCCACCGGCAAGCTGCGTAATGCGCAGCTGATCGAGTTCGTCGACTACGAGGCGAGCTTCGACGCCCAGTCATTCGATACGATGGTAGCCAAAGGCCGCAAGGCATGGGCTGACGTGGCGGATGCCAGCCACTGGGTCGAGCGACAACGAGGGGCCGCATGACAGCGGCCTTCCTGCTCGATACCAGCTTTCTCATATCGCTCGTGGACGATTCACGTCCGCGCCACGCCGTCGCCCGGCAGTACTTCGAGCATGCGTTGCAGCAGGGCGCACCCCTGCATGTGTCCACCCTCGCACTCGCGGAGTTTGCCATCAAGCAGACAGTGACTGACCTGCCGTTGCGCGCGTTCCGCATCGAGCCATTCAATATTCGCCACGCCATCAAGAGTGGCGAGTTGTGCGCCTTGCTGATGCCGACCCGGGACGCCGAGGACAACCGGGCAATTGTCAGAACCGACTTAGGCGTTGTAAATCATTAAAGGTGCCATCTTGCTGGTCTTTTGCCCCGTCTGCTTCGTTGCGCAAAGGGTTTCATAGTCGAACT
>PEUI01000180.1 GCA_002785585.1 Lysobacterales bacterium CG02_land_8_20_14_3_00_62_12 | reverse complement strand
CTTGGTCGGCACCTGCTCGATGGCGAGGCGAGCAGCGAGCTGTTCGCACAGACTGGCAAAGTCGGCGCCCGCATCCATCATGGTAGCGAGCGCCAGATTTTCGTCGGCATCGAGCGAGCGAAACTGGGTGATGCGCAGGGCATCGCGCCACAGCAAGGTATTGCTGGCAGACAACGCCGCCGTCGGCGGGTCGTGCTCGGTCTTCAACGCCTGCCAGATGGCCACGCTGTTCCAGGCAGCGGTCAGGCGCTGCACGCTCGGATGAAAAACCAAACGCAGACTCGGCCAATCCTCGACCGCCAAACGGCTGAGCGCCGACCACGACAGGCGCTCGGCGTCGGCAGCATCGAAACTGTTGAGCAAGGCACGTTCGAACGCGGCGATCTCGGCCAGCACCGGATGCTTGGCAAATGGCTCGGCGCTGGCCAAAAACCTCGGCAGCTCGGCCCCATACCAACGCAGCGAACGACACCGCGATGGCTGCGCGGCGATGTAATCCACGCACATCTGCTCCCACAAGGTGTCGCCCAGATAGCGCCCGAGTATTTCGTGATCCGATTCCAGCGCCTCGGCCAGGCGTTTGCCGTAGGCATTGGCGTAAATCCCCAGGCGGACCGAGGTCGCGGCTGGCCCGCCAACCGTCACCCGGGTGGCAATCGCGGTGATCGGCGCACCGCGCAGGTAGGCGTAAAAATCCCGCTGCAACTGCGCCAACCCGCTCATGCCCGCAGCGCTCGCGCGGCTGGCTGCCAATTGCCCAGGGCTTCGGCGGCCGTCGCCCGCGCCAGATCGAGCTCGGCGACCAACTCCGCCAACGACGGGATGTTGTCATCGCGTTCGATCATCGTGCTGACCTGGCCCAGCCGCGCCAAAGCGCGTTGGTACAGCGCCCAGACTTGGTCGCACACCGGATGGTCGTGGGTGTCGATCACATAGCTACCGTAATCGCTGTGGCCAGCAAGATGGATCTGCCAGACCTTGTCTGCGGGAATCGCCGCCAGATAAGTGTCGGTATCGAAACCGTGGTTGCGCGCGCTGACGTAGATGTTGTTGACATCGAGCAGGATGCGACAACCGCTGCGCCGCGCCAGCTCGGCCAGAAACTCCCACTCGGGCCACTCGGCGCCGGTGAACTCCAGATAGGTGGACGCGTTCTCCAGCAGGATCTCGCGGCCCAGAAACTCTTGCACCTGTTGCACCCGCGCCACGACATGGTTGAGCGCCTCGGCGGTAAACGGCAACGGCAGCAAATCATGGCTGTTGTGGCCACCGATACTGGTCCAGCACAGATGATCGGAAACCCAGGCCGGTTCGACCTCGCCGATCAGTTGCTTGAGTGCGCGCAGGTAATCCTGGTCGAGCGGGTCCATGGATCCGATCGATAGCGAGACGCCGTGCATCACCATCGGATAGCGCTCACGGATCGCTCGCAAATAGTGTCGCGGCTTGCCGCCGGCGACCATGAAGTTCTCCGACAAAATCTCGAACCAGTCGACTTTCGGCGACTGCTCCAACACATCTTGAAAATGTTCGTTGCGCAAACCCAAGCCAAAGCCAAGCTGCGGGCGCTCCCGCACCGCCCGAATCGGCGGCAGCACAACTCCCGGCGCTTGCGCCCCGGGAGTTGTCATGAGCGCACTGGCTCCGAGCATGGAATCAGGCGCCAGCTTTGCCACCGACATCGGTGCAGCTCGCACCGGGCAGCGCCACAAAGCCCTGGCCCTTGCACGCGGCTTGGCCTTTGCAGGCGTTGTCGGCACCCTTGCAGTCATTGTGGCCTTTGCAACTGTTGACCCCGGAGCAATGCACCAGATCGGTGGCCGCTGCCGCAGTGGCGTGGCCTTTGACTTCGGTGCCACCCAAGGCCGCACAACCTGCCGCCGGGGCATAGACCCAGCCTTGACCCTTGCAGGCGCCTTGGCCCTTGCAGGCATTGGAAGCGGTTTGGCAATCGTTGTGACCCTTGCAACTGTTGACGCCACTACAAGCCTGCAATTCGACCTGGCTGGCGGCGGCTGCTTTGCTATCAGTGGCGGTGCCGGCGGTACTGGCAAAACTGGCGGAACTGGCGAGACCGGCCGCCATCATGGCCAACATGACGCCAGAAAGTTTCGGACTATGGTTCATTGAATTCACTCCCAAGTTGCGATGGATACCGCAGCACAGCCAGGATGCAAGGCCGGACTACGAAGGTACCAAATCGGCACGACGACCGATCC
>PEUI01000053.1:9435-10371 GCA_002785585.1 Lysobacterales bacterium CG02_land_8_20_14_3_00_62_12 | reverse complement strand
ACCGCCTTGGTGGCCGCTTTCAGCCGCAGCCTGCCGGCCCCATTCCGGGCGCGGGTACTCGCGGTGCTCGGTCTGATCGGCTTCGGCTTTCTGTTGTTCATGATCGCCACTTCCAACCCGTTCCTGCGCGATCTCAGCGGCATTGCCGATGGCGCCGATCTCAATCCACTGCTACAGGATTTCGGCATGATCGTGCATCCGCCGATGTTGTATGTCGGCTATGTCGGCTTTGCGGTGGCGTTTGCGTTTGCCGTGGCCGCCTTGATCGAAGGCCGCGTGGACGCACGCTGGGTGCGCTGGTCCAGGCCCTGGACGTTGATCGCCTGGTCGTTCCTGACCGTGGGCATCGCGCTCGGCAGTTGGTGGGCCTATTACGAATTGGGCTGGGGCGGCTGGTGGTTCTGGGACCCGGTCGAGAACGCCTCCTTTATGCCGTGGCTGGTGGGCACGGCGCTGATCCATTCGCAATCGGTCACCGAAAAACGCGGGCAATTGCTGCGCTGGACTTTGCTGCTCGCCATCCTCGCGTTTTCGCTCAGTCTGTTGGGCACTTTTCTGGTGCGCTCCGGCGTGCTGACTTCGGTGCACGCCTTTGCCAGCGACCCGCTGCGCGGCATTTTCATCCTTACCTTTCTCGGCACCGTCACCGGTTCGGCGCTGGCGCTGTATTCCTGGCGTGCGCCTGGCTTTGGCGTCGATGCCGGCTTCGCTCCGGTGTCCCGCGAAAGTCTGATCCTGGTCAACAATGTACTGCTGGTATCGAGCATGGCGATGGTCCTGCTGGGCACGCTCTATCCGCTGCTGGCAGATGCCTTCGGCTGGGGCAAGGTTTCGGTCGGCCCCCCATATTTTGGCCTGTTGTTTCCGATCCTGACCGCTCCGCTATTCCTGCTGGTGCCATTCGGACCGTTGGCACGATGGGGCCAGGATGACGCC
>PEUI01000053.1:0-9420 GCA_002785585.1 Lysobacterales bacterium CG02_land_8_20_14_3_00_62_12 | reverse complement strand
CCGCTGCGATTTGCGCTGTTGGCGGCCTTGGTGATCGCCGCCGTCGCCTACGTCGCGGTTCGCGGCATGCCGCTGCGCGCTTTGGTCGGCGTATTGATTGGTGCCTGGGTGTTGGCCGGTATCGTGGTTTATCTGATTCGCTTTCGGGCCCATCCAACGCGCCGCTTAAGCGGCCTGTCGCGCGAGTCGATCGGCATGCTGCTGGCCCACGCCGGGTTGGGTTTGTTCGTGATCGGGGTATCGGTGACCGAATCCACCAGCATCGAAAAAGATATTCGGCTCAGCCCCGGCGAGACCGTGACGATTCGCGATTTGCGCTTCAGCCTGATCTCGGTAACCCCAAGCAGCGGCCCCAATTTCTCGGCGCAAAGCGGCCTGGTGCAAGTCCACCGTGGCGACCAATTGATCGCCGAAATGAATCCGCAAAAGCGCACCTACCTGCGCGGTCAGGTGATGACCGAAGCCGCGATCAATCCAGGTTTGACCCGCGATCTCTATGTCGCCCTGGGTGAACCCCTCGGCAACAGCGGCGCTTGGGCGCTGCGCATCTACCACAAGCCGTTCATCCGCTGGATCTGGCTCGGCGCTCTGTTGATGATGGCGGGCGGTTTTTTTGCCGCCGCCGATCCCCGTCTGCGCGAAAAGAAGAGCCAACAGCTCACCGCGCCGATGCCTGCAGTTGCCGCCGGAGCCTGACGATGTGGCGCTATGGTTTGCCGTTGCTGATGTTTCTGGCACTCGCCGTGCTGCTCTACAGTGGGCTTGGCAAAGACACCCACCTGGTGCCCTCGCCGCTGATCAACAAGCCAGCGCCGCTGTTTTCGCTGCCTGATCTGCTCGACCCAACACGCAAGGTCGAGAACGCGGCACTCAAGGGCAAGCCCTACCTGCTCAATGTCTGGGCCAGTTGGTGTGCGGCCTGCCGTCAGGAGCATCCGGTTTTGATGCGCTTTGCCGCTGAAAAGCGGCTGACCTTGGTTGGCTTCAACTGGAAAGACGCCCCCGCCGATGCGCTGGCGGTGATCCGGACCACCGGCAATCCCTACGACCTGATTGCCAGCGACGAGGTTGGCCGCGTTGGTATCGACTTCGGCGTTTACGGTGCGCCCGAGAGTTTCTTGATCGACGCTGACGGCAAGATTCTCTACAAGCATGTCGGCCCGCTCGATCAGGATTCGATCCGCAGCAAAATCTTGCCGCTATTGCCGCCGGGAGGCCAACCATGAGTTCACTGACCCGCTCGGGTGCCGCGTTTGGCCTACTGTTCGCCGGTCTGGTTGCCAGCAGTGCCTGGGCAATCGATTCCTTGACCTTCAGCAGCACCGCCCAGGAGCAACGCTTTCAAGCGCTGACCCAGGAGCTGCGTTGTCTGGTTTGTCAAAACCAGAACCTCGCCGATTCCGACGCCGAACTCGCCCGCGATCTGCGCCTGGAGGTCTACGAAATGTTGGTGGCCGGCAAGAGCAATGCGGAGATCAAGGGTTTCCTGGTGGATCGCTACGGTGAGTTCGTGCTTTACCAGCCACCGGTCCGGGGCGGCACGATCGCCCTCTGGTTCGGTCCAATCGCGCTGTTGATTTTCGGTTTTTTCCTGGCGCGGCGCTGGTGGCGGCGTCCGACCGCCAATCCGTCTGCGGTTACCGCCTCTGGCGTGGCACAAAACGGCGATAACGACCCTGGAGAGTTTCCTTGAATAGCACGTTTCTGATCCTTGCCATCGGCCTTGCACTGCTCGCGCTGGCGCCCATTTTTTATCGGCTGCTGGGCAAAGACAGTGAGACCGAATCCGAGCGGCAGACCCGACGTAGCCGTGAAGCGTTGATCGCTTTGGGGGATGCCGGTGTGCTGAACGGCGACGAGCTCGCCAGCAAACTGGCGGCCTTGCCGGTGGCCACCGGCAGCCACCGTCCCGCCGCGATCACCCTGGCCGCGGTCATCGCCGTGGTGCTGCCGATCAGCGCCATGCTGATTTACCGACAAGTCGGCGAACCGTTGGCGCAAAACCCGGGGTCGCCCGCAGCGGCTGCCCTCGGCAATGGCAATCCCCACCAGGGCCAGGGCGGCCAAGCGCCGCTGATGGATCTGGATGCGGCACTGGCCAGTTTGGCCGCCAAACTGCAACAAAATCCGCAGGATGCCGAAGGCTGGCGTCTGCTCGGACGCGGCTATCTTTCGATGGAGCGCTTTGCCGAAGCGTTGGCGGCGGTCAGTCGGGCGCGGGCGTTGTTGCCGGGCGATCTCGATACCGAAATGGAATACATCGAAGCCTTGTCGCTGAGCACGCCGAACCGGCAATTTGCCGGCGAACCGCAGACGCTGCTCGACGCTGCGCTCAAACGCGATCCACTCAATCAGCGCGGACTCTGGCTGGCCGGCATCGCCGCCCAACAACGCGGCGACACCGATAGTGCGCTGCAAAACTGGAAAAAGCTGGCCTCGCTGCTGCCCGCCGATGCCGAGGCATTGCCCGGCCTGCAACAGCAAATTGCCAGCCTGCAATCCGCTGGTGCGGTGGCTGACGCCGCTGCCCCGCCAACTACTGCACCGACCGATGCGCCGATGGCTGGCGCAATGGCGAACACCGATGCCAACCCCGCAGCCACCAGCACCGCCAGTTCGGGCGCCGGCGCCGGTGCGGCCATTACCGTCACCGTGGACCTGGCCGCCGAACTCAAAGCGCGGGTCGCTGCCAGCGATACCCTGTTCGTATTTGCCCGGGCGGCTTCCGGCCCGCGCATGCCGCTGGCCATCCAGCGCCTCGGTGTCGGCCAGTTTC
This sequence comes from Lysobacterales bacterium CG02_land_8_20_14_3_00_62_12, assembly GCA_002785585.1. Taxonomy (GTDB): domain Bacteria; phylum Pseudomonadota; class Gammaproteobacteria; order Xanthomonadales; family Ahniellaceae; genus 0-14-3-00-62-12. The sequence goes on along the minus strand of PEUI01000053.1, from coordinate 6,644 downwards.
CGATCAGCGTTACCCTCGATGACGCCAGCGCGATGATGCCAGCGATGCGATTGTCCGCCTTTCCGGAGATCGTGATCGGTGCCCGCATCTCCAAGTCGGGACAGGCAATCGCCGCCAGCGGCGATTTGCAGGGCCTGAGCGCGACGGTTACCCAAGCCAGCCTGGGCGGCAAGATCGCCATCCAGATCAGCGAAGTGGTTGATCAGAGGACTGAGGACTGAGGACTGAGGACAGACGACAGACGACAGAGGACAGACGACTGAGGACTGAGGACTGAGGACTGAGGACTGAGGACAGAAGGAAGAGGAACGGCGGTAACGCTGAAGACTGAAAAATCAAAAATCAAAAATCAAAAATCCAAAGTCAAAAAATTAAAAAATCCGGAATGATCCACCCGCACTGCCCACCCATCGCACCACTACCGAGACGTTACCCATGCAAAAACACCCCCTGATCGTCGGCGCCCTGATGACGCTGCTGGCCGCTTGCAGCGACGAGCCGACGACCCCCGGCGCCCCCACCACTGCCGCTACTCAAACCCGCAACGCCCCCGCCGATATGCGCTATCCGATCGCCAAAACCGTGGTGCAAAACGACGATTACCACGGCACCACGGTCAGCGATCCCTACCGCTGGATGGAAGATCTTGACGCGCCAGATTTGCACGCGTGGATCGAAGCCGAGAACGCGCTGGTCGAAGACTATCTGCACGATGCCCCGGGTCGCGCCGAAATCAAATCACGGCTGACCGCGCTGTGGAATACCGAGCGTTTTGGCGTTCCGGAAAAGCATGGCAACAACTATTTTTATGCGCGCAATGACGGCTTGCAGAATCAGTCGCCGATCTACGTGCAGGAAGGCATCGACGGCACCCCGCGCCTGCTGCTGGACCCGAACACCCTGAGCACCGATGCCACCATTGCCCTGGCCGAAGTGGGGATCAGCGCCGATGGCAAGAATTACGCTTATTCGCTGTCCGATGGCGGCTCGGACTGGCGCACGATTCGCTTTCGCGATGTCGTCACCGGCACCGATCGCAACGATGAAATCCACTGGGCCAAGTTCACCAATATTGCCTGGGCGCATGACGCCAGCGGCATTTACTACAGTGGCTACGACGCGCCCAGCGGCGAAAATCAGCTCAAGGCCATCAACAAGTTTCAGAAAGTCTATTTTCACCAACTCGGCACGCCGCAGACCACCGATCGCTTGGTATTCGAGCGCAAAGATCAGCCGGATTGGGGCTTTTCGGCGACGGTTTCGGATGATGGCCACTACCTGATCATCACCGGGTCCGAAGGCACCGACGAACGCAATCGCGTCTTCATCCAGGATCTCACGCAAGCGCACAGCCCAGTGACCGCGCTGATCGAGCCGCTGGAGGCGAGTTACGGCTTTATCGGCAATGTCGAAGACCGACTTTATTTCCGCACCGATGCCGACGCCGAGCGCAGCCGCGTCATTGCCATCGACCTCGCCCATCCCGCCAAAGCCGATTGGCAAACGATCCTGCCGCAGTCCGACGCCAACCTGGTCGGCGTCAGCCTGGTCAATCAACAGTTGATCGCGCAGTATCTGCGTGACGCCCGTTCGGAAGTGAAAGTGTTCGCGCTCGACGGCAGCTTTCTCCGCGATCTGCCGTTGCCCGGTCTCGGCAGCGCCGAAGGCTTTGCCGGTGCCAGCAGCGACACTGAAACCTTCTTCAGTTTTGCCAGCTTCGCCACGCCACCGGTGATCCAGCGCTACGACCTGGTGAGCGCCCAGGTCAGCGTGTTCAAAGCTCCCAAGGTTGCGTTCGATCCCGCCGATTACGCCACCCAGCAGGTGTTTTACCCGAGCAAAGACGGCAGCCGGATCCCGATGTTCATCACCAGCAAACGGGGTCTGGTCAACGACGGCAACCAGCCGACGATTCTTTATGGTTACGGTGGTTTCAACATCCCGAGCACGCCGCGTTACAGCCCGGCGGTGATTGCCTGGATGGAGCTCGGTGGGGTCTACGCCGTCGCCAATCTGCGTGGCGGTGGCGAGTACGGCACCGCCTGGCACCAGGCCGGCATGAAGTTGCACAAGCAAAACGTGTTCGACGACTTTGCCGCTGCGGCCGAGTATCTGATTGCCGAAAAGATCACCCAACCCAGTCGCCTGGCGATCTCCGGGCGATCCAATGGTGGCCTGCTGGTCGGCGCCACCTTGCTGCAACGGCCAGAACTGTTTGCGGCCGCGCTGCCAGCGGTCGGCGTCCTCGACATGCTGCGCTTCCGTGAGTTCACCATCGGCTGGGCTTGGGAATCCGACTACGGTTCGGTCAACAACGCCGACGAGTTTCAGGCGCTGTACGCCTATTCGCCACTGCACAACATCAAAACCGGGGTCGATTACCCGGCCACGCTGATCACTACCGCCGATCATGATGATCGGGTGTTTCCGGCCCATAGCTTCAAGTTCGCCGCCGCGCTGCAGGCGGCGCACCCGCACGGCAAACCGATCCTGATCCGGGTGGAATCGCGGGCTGGCCACGGCGCCGGCAAGCCCACCGACAAAGTGATCGAGGAAACCGCCGATATTTACGCGTTTCTCAGCAAGACTTTGCAGATGACCCAATAGCGCAGCGACTGGCCACCGGCGTCGGTGATCGACGGTGGTGGCCGCTTGCTCCAGCGCCGCTGATCGATCATGCCCGCGACCTTCGTCCACCTGCACCTGCACAGCGAATACTCGCTGATCGACTCGACCGTTCGCATCGACAAGCTGGTGAGCGCTGCGGTCGCGCACGGCATGCCGGCGGTGGCGGTAACCGACGACAGCAATCTGTTTGCCCTGGTCAAGTTCTATCGGGCCGCCGAAAAGGCCGGCATCAAACCGATCATCGGTTGCGATTTGTGGATCAGCCAGCCCGATGTCGCCGACAGCCGAGTCACCCTGCTGTGTGCGGATCGCGAAGGCTACCTGCGGCTGTCGCGACTACTCTCCAACGCTTACCGACAGCGCGGCCGCAGCGCCCGCGTCTGTGTGCCACGTGCGCAATTGCTGGCCGACAACGCTGGACTGATGGCCCTGTTCGGCCCGCGTTCGGAGCTGCATCTGGCGGCCGACGAGGGTCGCGCCGAGCGCGATCTTGGCGACTGGCAGCACGCCTTCGAAGATCGCTTGTATCTGGAAATCGTGCGGCTCGGCCACAGCGATCAGCAGGCCCAGTTGGCACGCAGCCTGCACCTGGCCGCGCGCCGGGACCTGCCGGTACTCGCCAGCAACGATGTGCGTTTTCTGGCCGCCGACGACTTTGAAGCCCACGAGGCGCGCGTCTGCATCAGCAGCGGCCGGGTGCTGAACGACCCCCGGCGGCCACACGATTACCAACCCGAGCAATACCTGAAGTCGCCGGCCGCGATGCGCGAGCTGTTCGCCGATCTGCCCGGCGCCATCGACAACGCCGTCGAACTCGGCAAGCGCTGCAATCTGGAGCTCAGTTTCGGCAAATATTTTCTGCCAGCGTTTCCGGTACCGACCGGACACACCTTGGAGAGTTTCATCGCCGACCGCGCCAATGGCGGTTTGACCGATCGGCTACAGGCGTTTGGACCGTGCCCAAGATTCACCGAGGCCGACTACCATCAGCGACTGCAACGCGAGCTTGAAGTCATCAATACGATGGGATTTCCGGGCTACTTTTTGATCGTTGCCGATTTCATCAACTGGGCCAAACAGAACGACATTCCGGTCGGTCCCGGGCGCGGCTCCGGTGCGGGTTCGCTGGTCGCCTGGGCGTTGGGCATCACCGACCTGGACCCGTTGCCTTACGACTTGTTGTTCGAGCGTTTTCTGAATCCGGAACGGGTGTCGATGCCCGACTTCGATATCGACTTCTGCATGGAAGGCCGCGACCGCGTCATCGACTACGTTGCCGATAAGTACGGTCGCGAGAAAGTCAGCCAGATCATCACCTACGGCAGCATGGCCGCCAAAGCCGTGGTACGCGACACCGGCCGCGTCCTCGGCATGGGCTACAGCCAGGTCGATGCAATCGCCAAACTGATTCCATTGACGCTTGGCATCAACCTCGAAAAAGCCATCGCCGAAACCCCCGAATTGCAGGCGCGGATCGCCGCCGACGACGACGTCGCCGCGCTGATCGAACTGGCCAAAAAACTCGAAGACCTGACCCGCAACGCCGGCAAACACGCCGGTGGCGTGGTCATTGCGCCCACCGATCTCACCGATTTTTCGCCGCTGTACTGCATCGAAGACGGCGAGGGGCTGGTCACCCAGTTCGACAAAAATGATGTGGAAGCGGTGGGCCTGGTCAAGTTCGACTTTCTCGGTCTGCGCACGCTGACCATCATCGACTGGGCGGTGAAAGCGATCAACGCGCGGCGGCGGCTACAGGGCGAGCCAATGATCGATATCCGCAAGCTGCCGATGCAGGACGCGGAAAGTTTCGCCTTGCTCAAGAGCCACGCCACCACCGCCGTGTTTCAGCTCGAATCACGCGGCATGCAGGACCTGGTGCGCAAGCTGCAACCGGACACTTTCGAAGACATCATCGCCTTGGTGGCGCTGTATCGACCGGGGCCGCTGAAGTCCGGCATGGTCGATGATTTCATCAATCGCAAACACGGTCGCAGCGCCGTCAGCTATCCGCACCCGCTGCTGGAGCCGATCCTGAAGCCGACCTATGGCGTGATCGTCTATCAGGAACAAGTGATGCAGATCGCCCAAGTCATGGCCGGCTACACGCTCGGCGGCGCCGACCTGCTGCGCCGCGCAATGGGCAAAAAGAATCTCGACGAAATGGCCGAGCAGCGCGCGATCTTCGAAGTCGGCGCGATCAACCATGGCGTTGCTGCCGGCGTCGCTCGCGGCGTCTTCGACTTGATGGAAAAGTTTGCCGAATACGGTTTCAACAAATCGCATTCGGCGGCGTATGCGTTGATCACCCACCAGACCGCCTGGTTGAAAGCCCACTACCCGGCCGAGTTCATGGCCGCCGTGTTGTCATCGGATATGGACAACACCGAAAAGCTGGTCGGATTTCTGGACGATGCCCGCGCCATTGGCTTGCAGATCGCCCCACCGGCGATCAACGCCAGCGGCTACCACTTTGCCGCCACCGACAGCCGCCATATTCAATACGGACTCGGTGCTGTCAAGGGCGTCGGCCAGGCCGCCTGCGAGGCAATCGTGAACGAGCGCAAGCAGCGCGGCGACTACGCCTCACTGGCCGAACTATGCCGCCGCGTCGAGACCGGCAAGCTCAACAAGCGCCTGCTCGAAGCGTTGATCCTGGCGGGCGCGCTGGATAGCTTCGGCGAAACCCGCGCCACCTTGATGAACCATCTGCCCGAGGCGATGAAAGCCGCCGATCAAAGCGCCAAAGACGCGCAGGCCGGGCAGCACGATATCTTCGGCGGCATGCAATCGGAAAGCACGCCCTTGCCGGTCAAGCGGCTGCCGGAATGGCCAATTCAACAACGCCTGCACGGCGAACGCGACAGCCTGGGCCACTACCTCAGCGGCCATCCAGCCAATGCTTGCGCGGGCTGGCTGGCACAACTGACCAGTTGCCCAATCAACCAGATCGAGGCCACCTGGAGCAGCAGTCAGGGCGCGCTGGTGCGTTATCGCGGCCGCATGGAACTACCGATCATCCTCGGCGGGCTGGTCGCCAACGATCCCAAGCGGCGCGGTGACAACATGAGCTTCGCCCAGCTCGAGGACAACAGCGGGCGGATCGAGATCGGGCTGTTCAGCGAAGCCCTGACCGAGTTCGGCAGCCTGCTGGTCAAAGACGAAATCGTCATCATCGCTGGCACCTTGAGTCCCGATGACTTCAACGGCGGGTTTCAAATGCGCGGGCGCCATGTCTGGACCCTGGCGCAGGCACTGGAACGCTTCACCCGTGGCCTGCGCCTGCAGTTGCAGGACCCAGAGGCGAGCTTGGTCGAGGCCTTGGTGCAAAGCCTCAAACCGATGCAATTCGGCCTGACCCCGGTGCATCTGCGGTATCGTGATGCGCGGGTTCAGGCCGAACTGCAACTCGGTGAACCGTGGCGCATCCGCGTCGTGCCGGAGTTGATCGACACCCTCGCCGCCCTGCCCGGCGTCAGCTCGGTGGATCTGGCGTTGACCCGGGCCAGTATCGGTTAACGGCAAATGCTCGGCGGTGATGCGGTACGCGCCGTGGTTGCCTTTGCGGCCGTATCTGCAGAAGCAGTCCTGCCTTTGCCGGCGACCCCGGTTCTGGCATGAAGATCAAGCTCGACGAAAACCTGCCAGCGAGGTTGGTGCCAATTTTTTGCAAAGACATGGACACGATGTTGACAGCGTGCCCGAGGAGCACTTGAGCGGCAGGCCAGATTCGGCAATTTGGCAAGCGGTGATCGCGGAAGGCCGCTGCCTCGCCGTTCTCCAACAGGCGGAGCGATCAGCTGCCGCCCATGCTGGTGTCACTTATTTTGCGGGCGCTTGTGCTTTGTGTGCTGCAACGTAAGTGCGCAAAACGGCATTGATTCGGGACTGATACCGCTTGCCGGTGTGCTTGAAAAAATCCAATACCTCCGGATCGAGGCGCAAGGTGATTTACTGCTTGTTGTTGGGTAGTTCCGCCGCCTTCATCCAAACGGCATTGGGCAGGCTGGGCGCAT
>PEUI01000200.1:10477-17565 GCA_002785585.1 Lysobacterales bacterium CG02_land_8_20_14_3_00_62_12 | reverse complement strand
CAGTGCCGCGAGCGCAGGACGCGCAGGAGAAGCGGCCGACGCACAGGGAAGTGCCAGTGCCGCGAGCGCAGGACGCGCAGGAGCGGCAGAGCTGGTCGTAGTCGGCACCGGTATCGAACTCGGCCGCCATATCACCGAGCGGGCGCTCTCGGAAATTCGTCTAGCCGACAGCGTGTTTTGTTTGGCCGATGCGTTTGCGCTGGCGTTGGTGATGGATCTGCGCCCAGACACGATCAGCTTGTCACCGTACTACGCCGAAGGCAAAGATCGACGCCAGACTTACCGCGAAATGCAAGCCGCCATCCGCGCCGAGCTGCAACAAAACAAGCGCGTTTGCGCGGTGTTCTATGGCCACCCGGGGGTGTTTGCGCAGGTGCCGCATGCGGCGATCCGCGAAGCGCGCAGCGCCGGAATTCCGGCGCGCATGGAGGCCGCAGTTTCGGCCGAAGCGTGTTTGTACGCGGATCTGGGCCTCGATCCTGGGCAGAGTGGCGTGCAGTCGTTGGAAGCGACGCAATTTCTGGTTGGCGATCATTGTCTGGATAGCAGCAGTCTGCTGCTGCTTTGGCAGGTCGCCTTGAGCGGCGATCTGTCCTGCACGCGTTTCCATGCCGAGGCCGAAGGTCTTGCCGCCTTGGTGCAGAAACTGTTGCAGACCTATCCGGCCGAACACGAGGTGATGCTGTATGAGGCAGCGGTGCTGCCAATCCAGAAGTTCCGTGCCGATCGATTGCGGCTCGACGAACTGCCCATCGCCCGCTATCAGGAGTTCACGACCTTGGTGATACCGCCACTACGGCACTGGGCGCGGACGCCAATCGAACAGTAGTAGGGTGGGTGCAACCCACCGTTCCGGTCGCGCTGGGGTCGGTGGGTTGCCCCGCCCTACAATGTGTGCGCAACGGTACCCTACCCCACGGTATCGGGTCGCGGCTTTAGGGAGCAAGTTCATGACGATGCAAGACGGTGGCCGTGAGCCGATGTCCAAGGTGGATACCGCCTGGCTGCGGATGGAACGTTCGACCAATTTGATGATGATTACCGGCGTCATGATTTTGGCCGGGCCGCTACCGATGGCACGCTTCAAACGCCTGCTGCAGGAACGCTTTTTGGCGTTTCCCCGGTTTCGGCAGAAGGCCGTGGATACGGCGACAGGCGCGTACTGGGAAGACGACGCCGATTTCGACCTGGATTGGCATGTGCGCGTCACCGCGTTGCCGGGCCAGGCCGGGCAGATGGAGCTGCAGCGATTGTGCTCGCAGTTGGCGTCTTCGCCGCTGGATGCTTCCAAGCCGCGCTGGCAGTTTCATCTGGTCGAAAAATTCGGCGCGGGCAGCGCCCTGATCGTTCGTATTCACCACTGTTACGCCGACGGCATTGCCTTGGTCGAGGTGCTGCTGTCGCTGACCGATACCAAGCCCTGCGCCGAGCATCGCGCGGCGCTGGCCAAAGTCTGGTTCAAAGACGATCACGGCAGCGTCGTCGAGCGCTTGATCGCGCCCGCACGCAAAGGCATTTCGCAGGCCATGCACGTCGCCGAAACACTGATCGACAAAGGCCGCGAACTGCTCGCCGATCCCGAGATGCTGGGCCGGCTCGCCCACGAAGGCAGCGATATCTTGCGCGAGTTGGCGCACGCGCTCAGCCTGCCCGATGATCCAGCGACGCGTTTTCGCGGCCCGCTCGGGGTCAGCAAACGCTGCGCCTGGAGTGCGCCGCTGCCGATCAAAGAAGTCAAAGCCGTGGGCCGTGCGCTCGGCTGCACCGTCAACGACGTGCTGATGGCCGCCGCTGCCGGCGCGCTGCGCAGCTATCTGCTGGAGCATGGCGACGACCTGGACGGCTGCGATATTCGCGCCACCGTGCCGGTGAATTTGCGGCCGTTGGAACACGCCAAAAAACTCGGCAATCATTTCGGTTTGGTGTTTCTGACCTTGCCAATCAGCGAGGCCAATCCGCTCAGACGGCTGGAATTGATCGCCGCCAACATGCGCGAGATCAAACAATCGCGTCAGGCGGTGGTGGGTTTTGGTCTGCTGGCCGCACTCGGCATGAGTCCGGCAGCCTTGCAGCGGCCGGCGCTGGAGATGTTCAGCCGCAAGGCGACTGCGGTGGCAACCAATGTGCCCGGCCCGCAACTGCCGCTGTATCTGGCCGGTAGCCAGATTGTTGAGCAGATGTTCTGGGTGCCGCAGACCGGTTCGATCGGCATGGGCATCAGTATTTTGAGTTACAACGGCCAAGTGCATTGCGGTTTGATCACCGATGCCTTGCTGGTCGCCGACCCGGAGCAGATCATTGACCGCTTCGCCGCGGAGTTCGAGAAACTGTTGCTGCTGACGCTGATGGCCGACTGGCAGGACGCCATTACCGCCACCGGCGTTGCCGCGAGTACCGCGCATTTTGCCGGCGACTTGCCGTCGCTGCCGATTCCAGCGGCAAAAAAAAACACCCACGCCAAGCCGGGCCAAAAACCACCGGCCAAAGTGGCGGCGGCGGAGCGACGCCGACGGCTTGCCGCCCTGGCTTGAGCGACATCGCCAGCATTTTCGCGCCGGTCCCGTTTATCATGCGCAATCACACGATGCCATGAAGTGAGTGCTTGCCATGTGTGGAATTGCCGGAATCATTCATTTGCAGGGTCGGCCACTGATTGCCGAAAGCGACGGCCACATGCTGGCAGCGATGGCGGCCGCCATGCGCCATCGCGGTCCCGATGACTGTCGGCAGGTGCTTTGGCAAAACGTCGGCTTCGTCTTCACCCGATTGTCGATCATCGACATTGCCGGCGGCCAGCAACCGTTCGAGACCAGCGATGGCCGCGTCGTCGCCATGGTCAATGGTGAAATCTACAACCACCGAGCGCTGCGCCAACACGAATTGGCGGGGGTGTCGCTCACTTCACAATCCGATTGCGAAGTGATTCCGTATCTATATCTGCAACGCGAGTTGGATCTGTTCGGGCCGGTCAATGGCATGTTCGCCATGGCCTTGCTGGATCGAACCCGACGGCGGGTGTTGCTCGGTCGTGATCGCACCGGCGTCAAGCCGCTGTTTTATTGCCTGGTCGATGCCGGCCAGACCTTGGTGTTTGCCTCCGAATTGAAGGCGTTGTTTGCCCACCCGCTGGTGCCGCGGCGCTTCGACTGGCAAGCGGCGCTGGCGCGCTACAGCGATCAGGATACCCAACCGCGCGAGTTTTCTTCAGGATTTCTCGGTATCGAACGGGTAGCGGCCGCCGGGCTGCTGGATATTTCGCTGGACACCGGCGCGCTGCGGCGATCGCTCTATTGGCAGTTGCCGGCGCGTGCAGAGACGCCCCCGGGCCAAGATCCCGCCAGTTACATCGCCGAGTACGGGTCACTGTTGGAAGATAGCGTGCGCCTGCGGCTGATGGCCGATGCGCGTTTCGGCGTGTTTCTGAGTGGCGGTGTCGATTCTGCGGCGATCACCGCCATGGCGGCACGTCAGGCCAGTTTTCCGACCTTCAGCGTGATTAGTCAAAGCACGATCGGTAGCGGTGACGCCGCTGCCTCGAGGTTTCTGGCCGAACACTTGGGGCTACCCAACCACCAGGTGTTTTTCGATCTGGAGCATATCCGCATCGATGCTGATGATTGGCGGCGACTGTTGTGGAGTTGTGAAATGCCTGGCGTTACCGCCGAGCAGCTCTACAAGTACTTTCTGCACGCTTATGCCAAGCAGATCTATCCCGACTTGAAGGTCATCCTGCTCGGCCAGGGTTCCGATGAGTTCAATGGCGGCTATACCGATTGGACCCTCGACACCCAGGCTGGAGTCAGCAGCAAGGTGCCGGATCGATGGCGGGCAATGGGTCGATTTTTCGACTCGTTGGATACCACGGCGGCGGCGATTCGCACCGGCTATATGGGTGATTATGCTGATCTGATTGATCGCGGTGTGATCGATCAAGCGTTCGTGCGCCAGGGCAGCGCGGCGCAACCGGAGCGCACCATCTGGGATCAATATTACGGCTACTACCGGCAAAATCTGGACTACCACCTGTGGCACGAAGACCGCACCGCCGCCGCCCATTCCATCGAAAACCGCGTGCCTTTTCTGGACTATCGATTGCTTGTTTGCGTGAGCCAGGTCCCCGAGCAGCACCAGCGGCACCTCTTCACCGACAAACACATTCTGCGCGCTGCCGTCGCCAAGTGGCTGCCAACGCAGATCGCGCAGCGCCCGAAAGGGCCGTTTTTTTACGGCAAGGATCAGCATCACACGTTTCGGCTGGTGTATTCGATACTCACCGGCAACGGCGGCGAGTTGATCGAGCAGGCGCTGCGTGGCTCGCAGCGCAGCGCCGGTCCGCTGCATCCCGAACGGTTTCGCCAATACGTCACCGAGGTGGGGCGTGACCCGGCGCTACCCGAGCTGACCCGGATGATGGGCCTGGTCAATATGGGCGTGCTGGCGGATCTCGCCGCCGAGGGCAAGCCACCGCCGCCGCGCCGTGGCAGTCTGCCGGTTGTTGAAATACGCCCGAAGGAGTTCAGTGCCCTTTGCGGCGGCGCCGTGACGGCGCTGGCGGCGACAAACCGAGTGCCAATGGCGCCTGGGTCGGCAGCAGGCATCGGGGCGGAGGTGAGCGATCAAAGCGTACCCGGCTTCGCCCCAGGGGTGCGGCTGATCGAGCAGCCGGTCGCCAGCGGCCAGTGGGTTTTGGCTGCTGCCGAATCGCTCGGTGCGGTCATCGATTCTCCCGGCTGGTTGCAGTTTCTGCGGCGCATCGACGGTAAGCGCAGCATCGCGGCGATCATGCTGTCTGGCACCTTCAACCGCAGCCGGGCGTTGCGTAGTTTGCGCACCGCCATCGACCAGGGGCTGGTGGTGATCGAAACGCAAGACCCCAGCATCTGACATTTGTGGACGCCGCGCTGGCTGATCGGATCCTTGCGCGAGCGCTGACCAGCGTTGCGATGGCTCAGGCTGCGGTGCGGGCGTTGATCGTGCTGCGCTGGTCACTGCGGCGTCTGGCCGTTGGCCGAGGGTTCTGCTGCTGGCGAAAATTCGGCGATTACGGCATTCTGGCGGAATGAACCAGCGTCTCGCTTTTGTTGCCAGCCGGGTGGAAGAAGCCCAGGCGGCCTGTCGCGCCTTGCAGTCCGAGCACGGCGAATGCGCGCCGGCTGCGGCCGATGTGATCGTCGCGCTCGGCGGCGATGGCTTCATGCTGCAAACCTTGCACAAGTTTCGCGACACCGGCAAACCGGTGTTCGGGATGAAACTTGGCAGCATCGGCTTTTTGATGAATGTCTGGCGTCCGGAGGCATTGCAGGAGCGGATCGAACGCGCGGAAAAATCGCTGTTGCGGCCGCTGGAGATGAGCGTGCTGGCAGAATCTGGTGCCAGTGTCGAAGCGATCGCGTTCAACGAGGTGTCGCTGCTGCGGCAGACCAAGCAGGCGGCCCATATCCGGATCATTCTCAACGGCGCCGAAAAACTGGCCGAGTTGATCTGCGATGGCATGTTGGTATCCACACCGGCCGGCAGCACCGCCTACAACCTGTCGGCGTTCGGTCCCATTCTGCCGCTGGATTGTCGGCTGTTGGCGATGACGCCGATTTCGCCATTCCGGCCACGACGTTGGCGCGGCGCCATTTTGCCGTCCAACATCGAAATGCGCATGGAGATTCTCGATCACTACAAGCGCCCGGTCAGTGCCACCGCAGACGCCAACGAAGTGCGCGATATCATCGAGGTCACCGTTCGCGAATCGACAACGCGCACGGTAACGCTGCTGTTTGATCCCGAACACAAACTGGAAGACCGGATTCTCAATGAACAATTCGCCCATTGAATCAAGCTGGTTAAATCTGCGACGATGGCGCGGCTGGCGCGCACTGCTTGGTGGAATAGCTGCGACCTGGATCGGAGCACTCAGTTGCGCAGCGATGGCGGTGGGAACGCCCGACCTGAGCAGTAAACTCGATCCCGCACTGGTCAGCGCACTCGCACAGAAGTCTGTGGACACCCGCGTGCAGGTGCTGATTGAGCCACAGCGCGCCACCGCCGACGACTTTGTGGATGGAGGAGGTAGGGCCGCGTCGGGAACGGCGGCCGGGAGTCGTAGGTCGGCTCAAGCCGCGCAGCGGCGGAGCCGACAATCCCAACACCGCAGCAACCTTTCACCTTTTGTCGGATCCGCGCCTGCGGCGCTTGATCCGACCTACGGCATACGCCAGTCGGCCGTGAAGGCAACACCGACTGGCCCGTGGGCATCGCGTGAGCAGCGATTGCAGGCGGTATATGCGGCGTTGGCCGATACAGCGCGGCGTTCGCAGCAAGGCATACGCCAATGGCTGGATCAGGCCAAATTGCCTTATCGTGCCTTCAGCGTGGTCAACGCCATTGCCGCCGAATTGACCCTGGCGCAATTGGCCGAAGTGGCCGGCCGTGAGGATGTGGCTTATGTCGCCGTTGATCCAGTCGTCCACAACTCCCTACCGGAAACCGCTGCGGCCAAAGACGCCTGCGGCGGTGCTGGCGCCATTCCCTGGGGGGTCAGCCGGGTCCATGCCGATGCGCTTTGGGCGATGGGTTTTCGCGGCCAGGGAGTGATCGTGGCCGGACAGGACACGGGTTATCACTGGACCCATCCGGCGCTGATCGGCCAATACCTGGGCAATGGCACGCCAGCCGATCACAACTATCACTGGCACGATGCGATCCACGCGCTGATCAATGGCGGCAGCAATAGTTGTGGGCTCGATCTGATGGCGCCCTGCGATGACGATCAGCATGGCAGCCACACCATGGGTACGATGGCGGGTAAAGACGATGTCGCTGGCGTCACCGTCGGCGTGGCGCCAGGCGCAAAGTGGATCGGTTGCCGCAACATGGAGGCGGGTGATGGCAAACCTTCGACCTATCTTGAGTGCTTCGACTGGTTTTTGGCGCCCACCGATCTGGCCGGTAACCATCCCGACCCCACTCGGGCACCTCATGTGATCAACAATTCCTGGGGCTGCCCGATTTCGGAAGGGTGCACCTCGGCCAATTGGGATCTGCTGGATACGGCAATGAGCAATTTGACGGCAGCGGGCTTGCTGGTGGTGGCATCG
>PEUI01000200.1:9770-10418 GCA_002785585.1 Lysobacterales bacterium CG02_land_8_20_14_3_00_62_12 | reverse complement strand
TTCGGGCTTGGGCTGTGGCACCGTGCAGGACCCGCCAGCGATGTTTGCCAGTGCGTTTTCGGTGGGCGCGAGTGGTAGCTCCGTCAATAATGCCATGGCCGGTTTCAGTTCGCGCGGGCCGGTAACGGTGGATGGCAGCCATCGCCTGAAACCCGATATCACCGCGCCCGGCGTCAGTGTGTGTTCCAGTATTCGGGGCACCGGCTATTCCAACGCCTTTTCCGGCACCAGCATGGCTGGCCCGCACGTGGCCGGCGTGGCGGCGTTGCTGATGAGCGCATTTCCGACTTTGAAGAACGATCCCCCCGCGCTGCGCGCGCTGCTCACGCAAACTGCGCTGCCACTGCCGCAAACGCAGACCTGTGGCGGCATTCCGGGTTCGGCGCAACCCAATCCGGTTTCTGGTTGGGGCTTGATTGATGCGCTGGCTGCGTTTTTGCAATTTGATCCTTTGTTCGTTACCTCATTCGAGTAGCCAATGGTGACGCCTGCAAGTCAGTTGCCGAATGACCCGCAGCGTTTTGTTGTGGCCATTTCTTCGCGCGCCTTGTTTGATCTGGCGGAGAGCCATCGCTTGTTCGAGAGCGCGGGCCTCGATGCCTATCGGCGCTTTCAGATGGCGCATGAAACCGAACTGCTGGAGCCCGG